>CAYSMM010000133.1:0-6797 GCA_964432095.1 uncultured Burkholderiaceae bacterium
GTCAGCTTCTCCATGTCCATCACGGGGTCACTCCAGCCGGTATGCACCAGCGCGTCGCCCCAGTCATGCATGTCGAGCAGCGCCGAGATGTCGATGGCCTCGCGTACAGGCTCACGCTGATGCGCTAGCGCTGCGCGCGCCTGCAAGCCTGTGTCGGGCCCGAGCGCAGAAAACATCACAAACCCACCGGGCCGCACCACACGCTGCCACTCGGCCAGCAAGCTGCTTGCGCTGCCCCACCACATGGCGGAGAGATCAGCCCACAGCAAATCGGTGCTGGCGTCGGCCAGCGGCAAGGCCGTGGGCGGACCGGAGAGCAACTCATAGGCTGTGCGGCTGCGGCCAAGCCTGCCGAGCCAGCCCTGCAAACCCCGCGGCGACCGGGCTGCGGCCAGACGCTGATGGTGCGCCGCTGAAGCGGCCACAAGGCGGATTTCGGCCTGCGGATAACGCGCCTGCAGCAGCGCCACGCTCAACTCATAGCCCGCACTGACCACGGCAATACTTTTGGGCTGCACGGTGATGTATTGCAACTTCTCGGCCTGACGGCGCACCAGCTCATCGAGCACGAAGGGCGCAGCGGCCCGTTTGCCCGCAGCAAAGGCGGCTTGAAGATGCAACGTGGATTGCGCAAAGGTCGGAGTTGGAGCGTCATTCACGGGTAGGATTGTGCGCGATGCTACCTGCCGCTTTGACATCGCACGAACAACGCCCCCATGCCACGGGTGTGTTCTCACGTTTGCTGCCTGCACAGTGCTGGCTGTGCCAGTCGAGTGCCTACGCGCCGCTGTGCAAGAGCTGCTGTGCCAGTGCGTTTGCGCTGCGAGCCCGTTGCCCGGTGTGCGCAATCGCAACGGACTCTGGCCGTACCTGCGGGCAATGCCTGCGCGAGCCCCCTGCTTTCGAGGCCACGTTTAGCGCAGCATCTTATGGGCCACTCACCATGCCGCTGGTGCATCAGTTCAAGTTTCAGCAGACACCGGGCCTGGCACGCTGGCTGGCCGCGCAGTTGCTGGCGCAAGCTCACGTCTGCCACGCGTTGCGCGAGGTCGATTCAATCACCGCAATTCCGCTGTCTTCAGCCGGACTGGCGCGGCGCGGCTACAACCAGGCGTGGGAGCTGGCCAAGGCGGTGAGTCGTGCAGCCAAGCGGCCGAGTAATGCACACCTGCTTGCGCGGTTGCGCGATGGCCCTGAGCAGGTCGGGCGCAAACTCAGCGAGCGGCGACGCAACATCAAAGATGCGTTTGCCTGCACGCAAGATGTGCGCGGCCTGCACATTGCCGTGGTGGACGACGTCATGACCAGCGGAGCAACGCTGGAGGAAGCAGCAGCGACCTTGAAGCGCGCCGGTGCCGCGCGGGTGACTAATCTGGTGCTGCTGCGAACCGAGTTGTAGCGAATGTAGCGAACGCTAACTCTCAACGTTGCTTTAGCTTTCACTCAGCCTAGGTTTCGCGACAGCGGTCACAGACGAATGCAGTTGCGCCAGAGTACTGTTTTACTTCTATACTGTAATTAGTATTATGCTTTTGCTGGTTATACATAAACCAGCGACTTGCATATACAAATTGCAGTATCAAGGATGATGACTGACGCTGACTTCATCGCTGTGTCGGCGTGACCACAGCGTGACCCACTAACGCGCGACGTCGAGCAACAAATCCGCCAGCGCCTGCGGCTGGGTGAGCATGGGGTCGTGCCCGGTCTGCATCACCTTGATATGCCACGAACCCGCGTTTTGCCCGGCCTTGGCGCGTTGGCGGCTGGTGTCTATGGCTGCTATCTGCGGCTGCTCGCAGGAAATATAGGTTTTTGGCAGCCCATACACCTTGACCTCGTCAAACTTGGCACTGCGCAGCAACGCGCCAATGGGCTGCGGCGTCGCGCGCGCCTGCGCGAGCTTGAGCAGATCGCCCGACAAGCCCCAGATTGCGGGATCGGGCACCGGTATCGCGATGCCCAGGCCCAGCCGGTTGGCCTCGTCCTGCCGCTGCTGCACCACCTCGCGCGGCGTGAGGTCGCCCCAGCTTTCGCCGCTGTGGGGCACATGCGCGTCCACCCACACCAGGTGTTTGATGCGGGACAGGCACCGCCCCGCCACGTTGGCACCCACTACGCCGCCGTAGCTGTGCGCCACCAGCACGATGTTATTAAGGTCGTTGTGCTCGATCAGGTTGACGATGTCGCTGATGTGCGTGTGCAAACTCACCTGCGCGGACAACAGGTGCCGCCGCTCGGCCAGCCCAGTCAGCGAGGGCGCATACACCTCGTGACCAGCCTGGCGCAGCCGCGGTGCGACGAACTGCCAGCACCACGCACCGTGCCAGGCGCCATGAATCATCACAAAGGTGGCTGGTTTTGCTGCCTTGTTCATCGCGCCCCCGCATGGAAGTTTTCTATCATGCTGAGATGTTCAAGATCGTGCTGGTCGAGCCTGAAATCCCGCCGAATACCGGCAATGTTATTCGCCTTTGCGCTAACACGGGCTGCGAGCTGCACTTGATCGAGCCGCTGGGCTTCAAGATCGACGACTATCACCTGCGACGCGCCGGGCTGGACTATCACGAGTACGCCAACATGAAGGTGCATGCCTCATGGCAGGCATTCATGCACGCCGAGCGGCCCGACGTGCAGCGCATGTTTGCCTTCAGCACCCAAGGCTCCGCGCTGCTGCACACCCAGGCATTCGAGCCAGGCGACTGGTTTGTGTTTGGCAGTGAGACGCGCGGGCTTGCAAGCGAGCTGCGCAACAGCTTCGTACCTGCGCAGCGCGTGCGCCTGCCCATGCGCGAGGGTCAGCGCAGCCTGAATCTTTCAAACGCGGTAGCCGTGGCAGTATTCGAGGCGTGGCGCCAGCACGGCTTTGCGGGTGGGGTGTGAGGCAATGTGTATGACGTCACTCCATAGTCAATCGATGATTGATACTAACATAAGTATATACCTTTTACTGCAATGCAAAATACCAGTAAAAGGCATTTACTAATAGCAGTATTACATATCAAAGCCTCAATATTCAAGCCATCGGATCATCAGAAACGAAAAAGCCGCTGGCCATTGCTCAGCGGCTTGGCACTGCGGCTTTATTTGGGCACCCGTGGCGCTGATGGCTTACTGAATAGTACCCGGCACCGGCGCTTTGCTGGCGGCGGCGGCAGCCGCATCTTGCGCGCGCTGCGCCTCGTACATGGCCTGGAAATTGATCTCGGCCAGTTGAATCGGCGGAAAGCTGGCGCGGGTGATGGCGTCGGCCACGTTGGCACGCAGGTACGGATACACGATTTGCGGGCAGGCAATGCCCAGCAGTGGCTCCATTTGCTCGGCCGGTACGTTGCGCACTTCAAAAATGCCGGCTTGCTTGGCCTCGACCAGGAACGCGGTGCGGTCCTTGATCTTGGTGGTCACGGTCGCGGTGACGCACACCTCGAACAGGCCCTCGGCCAGCGGCGAAGCCTCCAGCGCGATCTGAATGTCCACCTGCGGCGGGTCTTGGTCCAGAAAAATCTGCGGTGAGTTGGGTTGCTCCAGCGATAAGTCCTTGAGGTAGACGCGCTGAATCTGAAACACCGGCGTGGCCTGCTCAGTCGCCTGGCCGGGGTTGGAGTCGGCACGGCCGTCTTGAATCGTGTTGGGGAAGTCGTTGTTGTCAGCCATGATCAGATCCGGTTAACTCATTAAAAAGCCCGCGAGGTGCTCGACCCCACGGGCAGCATGATGTGAATTTGTGAAAGTGTGATTATCAACTACGCGGCGCTGTCGCTGAGCAGCGGCAGCAACTCGCCTTTCTGGTCGAGCGCATGCAAATCGTCGAAGCCGCCCACGTGTGTGGCGCCAATGAAGATTTGCGGCACGGTTTTGCGGCCCGTGATCTGCATCATGTGCTCACGCTGGGCGGGGTCGCGATCCACCAGCACCTTCTCGATCTCGGTTACCCCGCGCTGCTTGAGCAGCATCTCCGCGCGCTGGCAGTAAGGGCACACAAGGGTGCTGTACATCTTGACTTTTTGCATGCTCGTCTTTCGTTGGCTCGGCTCAGGCTGCAGCAGGCTTTTCAAGCGGCATGCTAGCAGCTTGCCAGCCGCTGATGCCCCCAGCCAGCACACGCACGTTTTCATAACCTTTACTACGCAGCAGGCTAGCCGCCTTGCCAGCCCGCGCGCCGGTGGGACATACCACGATCAGTGGGGTCGATTTGTTGGAAGGCAAGTCCTTGGACGCATCGTTAAGCCTCTGCTCAAGGCTGCCAAAGGGAATATTGCGCGAGCCGGTGATGTGCCCCTTGGCAAATTCGGCCGGCTCACTCACATCGATGAAAACGCCTTTTTCGCGGTTGGCCAGTTGGGTGGCCTCGGCCGCTGTGACGGTAGGGCCAGCCGCTCCGCGGCGCACCAACGGCCACATCAGCATGGCGCCGGAGACGAATGCTGCAAGAATCAGCACAATGTTCTCAGTAATGAATTTCGTAAGGTTCATGGTTGGCTAGATGGTGCCAGTTAATCTGGTGCCGGTTAATGCGCGTAGATACCTTGCAGGTACCCAGAACGAACAACTCACAATTATAAAATCGCTGGCTGATTGCCGTACCCGTACGTATCAAACCCCTGCGATCCCGCGCCAACTCATCAACAACCGCCCTACGATCATGCACACCCTCGTTCTCATACGCCACGGCGAAAGCACCTGGAATCAAGAAAACCGCTTCACAGGCTGGAAAGACGTGGATCTCACCGCCAAGGGCGTGGCCGAGGCAAAGGCCGCGGGCGCGCTGCTCAAAGCTCATGGCTACACATTCGATCTGGCCTACACCAGCGTGCTCAAGCGCGCAGTACGCACGTTGTGGCATGTGCTCGACGAGATGGATTTGATGTGGCTGCCCGTGCTGCACAGCTGGCGCCTGAATGAGCGGCATTACGGCGCGCTACAGGGCCTCAACAAAGCCGAGACGGCCGCCCAATACGGCGATGCGCAAGTGCTGGCCTGGCGCCGCAGCTACGACGTGCCACCACCGGCGCTGGATGCCAACGATGAACGCGCGAGCTTTGGCGACCCGCGCTATGCGCACTTGAAGCCAGGCGACATTCCGCTGACCGAATGCCTCAAAGACACCGTGGCGCGCGTGCTGCACTACTGGAACGACAGCATCGGCCCGGCCATCAAACGCGGCAAGCGCGTCGTGATTGCCGCACACGGCAACAGTCTGCGGGCGTTGGTGAAGTATCTCGACGATATCAGCGACGAGGACATCGTGCATCTCAACATTCCCAACGGCGTGCCCATGGTGTATCAGCTTGACGCCAACCTCAAGCCGCTGTCGCGTTACTACCTGACCCAAGACGGTAACAAGTTACTGTAATACGGCACGGCCTCAAGTCTTGATACTGCAATAGGTAGCATGCCTTTACCGCTCTATCATAGAGCAGAGAATCATATATAGACGCCGGAGTATCAAACCGCTCTCATTTAGTTGTGCAGTTTTAGGCGCATGGGTGCCAAGCCACGGCACCCCCGTGTGCACGTTGCCTTTACGTCTCTGACGGCAATCAGCGCACGACAAGCGTGCGGATTTCCCCGAACTGTGGTGACCGATTTGACTCTACTGCGTTAAAGACGCATATACTGAATCCATCAGTTCTGCTTTGTCATGCAGGGTTTGCAGGTTTCGTTTCAGGTTTCAGGACACCAGGGAGTCCACATGGCGTTCAAGCTCAAAGCCGTCAGTCTCGTTGCCGCAGGTGTGGTGGCGGGCGCGCTCACCACCGTTGGCGTGCAAGCCATAGCGCGCAGCACCTTCACCCCGCTGCCGCTGGAGGAGTTTCAGCAGTTCGCCGCGGTATACAGCCTGGTAAAAAACCGTTACGTGGAGCCGGTGGACGAAAAAGAGATGATGAAGGACGCGATCGCGGGCATGGTGGCCGGCCTGGATCCGCATTCGTCCTTCATGGACAAGAAGGCATACAAGGATTTCCGCGAAGGCTACACCGGCAAGTTTGGCGGCGTAGGTATGGAGGTGGGCATGGAAGACGGCTTCGTGCGCGTCACCACGCCGTTTGAAGGCACTCCTGCATACAAGGCCGGCGTGCTGCCGGGCGATCTGATCACCCGCATCGACGAAGCCTCTGTCAAGGGACTCACACAAGAGCAGGCCGTCAAGCGGCTACGCGGCGACCCTGGCACCGAAGTCAAAATCACCATCTGGCGCAAAGCCGAAAACCGCACCTTCGACCTCAAGCTCAAGCGCGACATCATCAACGTGCCTGCCGTGGAGGCGCGTGTCGTCGAGCCCGGCTATGGCTGGCTGCGCGTGACCAGTTTCCAGGAGAAGGTGCTCGAAGAATTCGCCAAAAAGGCTGAGGAGCTTTACGCCAAAGAACCCCGCATGAAGGGTCTGGTGCTGGACCTGCGCAACGATCCTGGCGGTTCGCTCGAAGGCGCCATTGGCATCAGTGCTGCATTCCTGCCACGTGACGCAGTGGTGGTGACGACCAATGGCCAGGTGAGCGATGCAAAAGCCAGCTACAAGGCCAGCCGCGAGTACTATTCACGCCGCTATGGCGACGACCCGCTGCGCAACCTGCCCGCAGCCCTCAAAACCGTGCCCTTGGTCGTACTGGTCAACGAAGGCTCTGCCTCGGCCAGCGAGATCGTGGCTGGCGCACTGCAAGACCACAAGCGTGCCGTGCTGATGGGTAGCCAAACCTTTGGCAAGGGCAGTGTGCAAACCCTGCACGAGCTCGGCCAGGATTCCGCCGTCAAGCTCACGACGGCACGCTATTACACCCCCAGCGGCCGCAGTATCC
>CAYSMM010000134.1:0-6788 GCA_964432095.1 uncultured Burkholderiaceae bacterium
GTAGGCGAAGTACGCGCCTAGCATGTAAAAGCTGGCGTGCGCGAAGTTGAGTACGCCCATCATCGAGAAGATGAGCGTCAGACCCGACGACAGCATGAACAGCAGCAGCCCGTAGCTGATGCCGTACAAAAGTGAGATGACGATAAATTCCATCTAACTGGCAGCCGTTGATAGCCTTTGATGTAACCGGCCCAATGAAAAAGCCCGGTCAGGATTCCACCTGGCCGGGCAGAGTTTACGGTCTTGGTGCTCGTTCCTCGATCAAGACTTGGGGCGTTGCATGTTGCACGAGGTCGGAGTGGCCGCGACGAAGGGATCGAGGTAACGCTCGGTACGGAAGGTGTAGCCGGTATTCTCAATGTCATGCTTGAGCTTGCCACCGGCCTTTGTCCAGGTGGCGATGTACAAACCTTGCTGCAAGGCATGATCACTCTTGCGCATCTCCAGCTCTTCGCCAGACTGGCCTTTCATCTTCAAGCCTTCCATCGCAAAAGCCACTTTCACCGGCTCAGCCGACTTGGCTCGAGAGATGCCCTCCCCCAGGAAGCGCAGTGCGTTCCAAGAGGCAACGGTGTAGAACTCTTCCTTGAATTTCGTTTCGAACTCGGTATATATCGGCTCAATCGTGCTCTTCTCGGCATTGGGATGCCAGTAGGCCACCATACGCACACGCTCTGCGCCACCTGCGCCGATAGCAGTAGGCGTGCCGATGACGCCAGCATAGTAAGTGTAGAAGTTGGCGTTGAGGCCAGCGTCATTGGCCGCCTTGATCAGCAGTGTGAGATCCTGCCCCCAGTTGCCGGTGATCACAGTATCCGCGCCGGCGGCCTTGATCTTGGCAATAAAAGGGGCGAAGTCCTTGACTTGACCCAGCGGGTGCAAGTCTTTGCCGACAACTTTCACATCAGGGCGCTTGCGGGCAAGCGTTTCTTCTGCAAAACGTTGAACCTGCTGGCCGAAGGAGTAATTCTGGCCAATGATGTATACGTTCTTGATCTCCTTGCGGTCCTGCATGTAGGAGGTCAGCGCCTCCATCTTCATGTCCACGCCCGCATCGAAGCGGAAGTGCCAGAAACTGCATCGCACATTGGTGAGGTCGGGATCAATGGCCGCATAGTTGAGGAACACCACCTCTTTGCCGGGGTTACGCTCATTGTGCTTGTTGACGGCATCGAGAATGGCCGCTGCAGCACCCGAACCATTACCCTGCGTCACGTAGCGAATGCCCTGATCGATGGCCGACTTGAGGACCGCCAGCGACTCTTGCGGTGAGCCTTTATTGTCGAACGGCACGATTTCAAACTTCACACCAGCCGGGTTGCCCTTGTTGGAGAGCTTTTCTGCCGCAAACTGAAAGTGCTTGAGCTGGTTCTGGCCGACATTGGCAAACGGGCCAGACAGTGGATCGATGAACGCAATCTTCACGGTCTGGCCTTGCTGTGCGTAAGCACTGCCAAGCATAGACGCTGCGGCAATCGCTGTCAGGCCAAACATTTTGATAGACAGTCTAGACATGATGTCTCCTCGTTAAATCTTTCTAGTGCCGATTTCAACGGCTTTTAATGCTGTTGCCCACAGGACAATCCCTGAAGCAGGGAGATCACGTGGTTTGCAGTAGGTGGCTACCGTAGGCGTCACGTAATTTAGTTTTCAGCATCTTGCCGGTAGCACCCAGTGGAATGGCGTCGACAAAGATCACATCGTCGGGCACTTGCCATTTCGCAATCCTGCCGTCATAAAACGCCAGCAGCTCGTCACGTGAAACTTCCATATTCGGTTTTTTTACGACGATGAGCAAGGGACGCTCGTCCCACTTGGGGTGCTTGGCCGCAATGCAAGCCGCCATGGCTACCGCCGGGTGAGCCATCGCAATGTTTTCGATGTCGATCGAGCTGATCCATTCGCCGCCCGATTTGATCACATCTTTGCTGCGATCGGTGATTTGAATATAACCATCGGCGTCGATGTTGGCCACGTCGCCGGTGGGAAACCAGTTACCATCGCGCAGCGGATTGCCACCCTCGCCTTTAAAGTATTCCTTAACGATCCAGGGCCCGCGCACAAGCAGGTCACCAAACGCCTTGCCGTCCCATGGCAAATCCTGCCCATCATCACCGACAATTTTCATGTCGACGCCATACACCGGCCGCCCTTGTTTGAGCAAAATGTTCATTTGCTCACCATCCGGCAAGGCTAGATGCTTGTTCTTGAGCGAACACAACGTACCCAGTGGAGACATCTCTGTCATACCCCAGGCGTGCAGCACTTGCACGCCGTAGGTGTCTTTGAACGCCTTGATCATGGCTGGCGGGCATGCTGAGCCGCCGATGATGGTGCGCTTGAGCGTCGAAAAGCGCAGATTGTTTTGCGACAAATGGCCAAGCAGCATTTGCCAGACCGTGGGTACGCCGGCGGCCAGGGTGACCTGCTCGCTCTCCAGCAAGTCATACACACTCTTGCCGTCGAGCTGTGCGCCTGGAAACACGATTTTGCAGCCGGTCATCGCAGCAACATATGGCAAGCCCCAGGCATTGACATGAAACATCGGCACTACGGGGAGTACGCAGTCACGCGCAGATACATTCATCACATCGGGATTGACGGACGCATATGCATGGAGGATGGTTGATCGATGGCTGTAGACCACTCCCTTGGGATTGCCAGTAGTGCCGCTGGTGTAGCACATGCTTGAGGCTTGACGCTCATCGAACTGCGGCCACTCGTACTGCTCGCTGGCGCGCGCAAGCAAAGCCTCGTAGCTCACTAGATTGGGAATGCCTGAGTCCGTAGGCAGCTTGTCAGCGTCGCACAACATCACATAGTGCTCGATGGTCTGGCAGCGCGCATGCACCGCCTGCACAATAGGCAGGAAAGTGGTGTCAAAGCACAGCACTTTGTCTTCAGCATGGTTCGCAATCCAGGCAATCTGGTCGGGATGCAAGCGCGGGTTGATGGTGTGCAGCACATACCCGCTACCGGAGACGCCAAAGTACAGCTCAAAGTGGCGATATCCATTCCACGCCAGGGTAGCGACTCGGTCACCAGGCTGCAGGCCGAATGCAGACAGCGCATTGGCAGCCTTGCGGGCCCGCGCGGCTGCGTCTTTGTAGGTGTAGCGGTGAATGTCACCCTCAACGCGGCGCGAAACGATTTGCCCGTCGGCGTGAAAGCGCTCGGCAAATTCAATCAGATTTGAAATCAACAACGGCTGGTCTTGCATCAGTCCATGCATCATTTTGCTCCAAACGAAACGTTGGACCATTGTTCCGGCAGGTAGGCTAGCCGTCAAAAGGGATTCCCCGCAAGGGTGCACTCGTCACCGGGCGGTATACGAGACAATGCGTTGCATGAGCGCAGTGATCCAGCATTACCCCCGTCCCACAGGCGTTGAGCATGCCGATGCGCCGCTTCTCACGTGGAGCAACAGCTTGCATGCCTTGGGCGATGCGTTTTATACGCGCGTTGCGCCCACTCGGATGCCTGATCCATACATGGTTGGGTACAGCACATCTTCTGCACGTCTCATAACCAGTGAAGGCAGCATACTCAAGGCAGATCAATTACTGATGGCTCTTTCTGGCAATACCGTTTGGCCCGGTATGGACCCTATCGCCACGGTCTACTCCGGGCATCAGTTTGGGGTGTGGGCCGGGCAACTGGGGGATGGCAGAGCCCTGCTGCTGGGCGAGCTGGCAACGGCCAACGGCCCCCTGGAAGTGCAGATCAAGGGCGCGGGCAAGACGCCCTACTCGCGTATGGGCGACGGCCGCGCCGTGCTGCGCTCGTCCATCCGCGAGTTTTTGTGTAGCGAGGCCATGGCGGGCCTGGGCATTCCCACCACGCGTGCCTTGTGCGTCACAGGATCTGACATGCCGGTGGTTCGGGAAGAGGTGGAGACTGCGGCAGTTGTTACGCGGCTGGCGCCGAGCTTCATTCGCTTTGGGCACTTTGAGCACTTTGCCTATAACGGCATGCACAGCGAGCTTCGGCAACTGGCCGACTTTGTGATCGCACGCTTTTACCCCGAGTGCCGAGAATCAGCCCAGCCCTATACGGCGTTACTGCAAGCCGTGACGCTGCGCACGGCCGACCTGCTGGCGCAATGGCAAGCCGTGGGTTTTTGCCATGGCGTGATGAATACCGACAACATGTCCATACTTGGGCTTACGCTCGACTACGGGCCGTTTGGATTTCTGGACACGTTCGACCCCGGCCATATCTGCAACCATTCTGATCATCAAGGCCGCTACGCCTACGGCCGCCAGCCCAACATTGCGTTCTGGAATTTGTATTGCCTCGGCCAGGCGCTGATGCCCTTGATCGAGAGCACCGACGATGCGCTCGCGGCCCTTGAACCGTTCAAGGCACGCTACCCGGCGCAGTTAAATGCACGCTTTGCAGCCAAACTCGGCCTGAGACAGTATGAGGAGGGCGACGAGGCGCTGTTCCAGCGGCTGTTCGAGGTGATGGCGCAAAGCCGTGTAGATTTCACCCTGTTCTTTCGCAAGCTCGCGCTGCTGCAGCTGGAAGCAACGCAAGCACACCAAAGCGATGCCCCGATCCGCGATTTGTTCTTGCACCGCGAAGCCTTTGATGCCTGGGCCGTTGACTACCGTGCGCGGCTTGCGCGTGACGCGCGCCCGCACGGTGAGCGCGCCTTGGCTATGAATGCGGTCAATCCCAAATACGTACTGCGGAACTATCTGGCCGAGCAAGCCATCAGAAAAGCCAGGGAGAAAGATTTTTCAGAGGTCGCGCAACTACTCTGCTGCCTTGAAAAACCGTTTGACGAGCAACCCGAGTATGAAAGTTACGCCGGCTTGCCACCCGATTGGGCCAAGCAGTTGGAAGTAAGCTGCTCATCTTGAATTTGACATTGATCATGAGCGACAACTACACCGTAAACAAGACCGACGAAGAGTGGCGCAGCAAGCTCGACGACCAGCAGTACGCCGTATGTCGCTGCTCGGCCACCGAGCCCGCTTTCACCGGCAAGTACTGGAATCACAAGGCCGACGGCATCTACCACTGCGTATGTTGCGGCGAGCCGCTGTTCGACAGTACCACCAAGTACGACTCGGGCTCGGGCTGGCCGAGCTATTGGCAGCCCATCAATCAAGCCTCGGTGCAAGAAGAAACCGACCGCAGCTACGGCATGGTGCGTACCGAAGTGAAGTGCAGCAAGTGCGGCTCGCATCTAGGCCATGTGTTCGAGGACGGTCCTCAGCCCACGGGTTTGCGCTATTGCATCAACTCTGCCTCGCTCGACTTCAGCCAACGGTGACAGTCATTAGATTCTCATACTCTTGTTAGCATATGCTTATTCCTGCTTTTTCTATTCCCAGGAACCTATGTGTACAATATGGAGTATCATCATTGATGAATACAAGGGCTCAACACTCATAGCAAGATGGCACACAGCGAAACACAGACCCTGATGCATCAACGCCTATCGCAAGCACTGGCACCGATTGCACTTGCCATTCAAGACGACAGCGCGCAGCATGCCGGCCACGAAGGCGCCAAGGGCGGTGCCGGGCACTTCACGGTGCGCATCACCAGCGCTGTGTTCACGGGTAAATCGCGGCTTGAGCGGCACCGCCTCGTGTATCATCCGTTATCCGATCTGATGCCGCAACGCATCCATGCCCTGGCGATCGAGGCTCTCGCGCCAGAAGAAACCCATTCAACTCCCTGAGAACTTCATGAAACTGCATACTCTTGCTGCTGCCGCAGCTTTGGCATTGGCTGCACCTGTGATGGCGCAAAACATTGCGGTGGTCAATGGCAAAGCGATCCCCAAGTCACGCGCCGACGCGGTCATCAAAGATCTCGAGCGCAACGGTCAACCACGCACTCCGCAGCTCGAACAACAAGTGCGCGACGAGCTGATCCGCCGTGAGGTGTTGCTGCAAGAAGCCGACCGCCGCGGTATCACCACTTCCGAGGATGTTAAGGCGCAGCTCGAGCTCAGCCGCCAGACCGTGCTGATTCGCGCGCTGTTTGCTGATGTTCAAAAGAATAGCCCGGTGACTGATGCCGAGGTGAAAGCCGAGTACGACCGCTTCAAGGCGCAGACCGGCGACAAAGAGTTCAAAGCACGGCATATCCTCGTCGAGAAGGAAGAGGATGCCAAGCAGGTGATGGCCAAGCTCAAAGCCGGCCAGAAGTTTGAAGACCTGGCCAAGAAAGTGTCCAAGGACCCGGGCTCAGGCGCTAATGGCGGCGATCTGGATTGGGCGCCCCCTACCGCATACGTCAAAGAGTTCAGCGATGCGATGGTCAAGCTCAACAAGGGCCAAACCACGCCGGAACCCGTACGTACGCAGTTCGGTTTTCATATCATCCGCGTTGACGATGTTCGCGCAGCCAAGATCCCCGTGCTCGAAGAGCTGCGTCCGCAGATCGAGCAACAACTCATGCAACGCAAGCTGCAGGACTTTCAGAAAGACCTTCAATCCAAGGCTGTGATCAAGTAGCCGCAACTGGCTACCCCAGCCGTTGATTTGAGCAGCGGCCGCAAGCACGACAAAGAAAAAGCCGCGGCATGCCGCGGCTTTTTTGTATCACCAGCGCTCAGTAGCGCTGGCGAATTTCCTAGCAATTAGCGTACGACTGCGATCTGGTCGCGCTTTCCACCCTTGTAGGTGAACAGCGTCAGCGCGCCGTTTTTCACATCGCCTTTTTCGTCAAAGGAAATGGTACCGGTCACGCGGTTGTAGCCGGTGGTTTTAGCCAGCACGGGCCGGTACTTCTTCGGGTCGGCAGAGCCGGCCTTGACCATCGCG
>CAYSMM010000135.1:0-6784 GCA_964432095.1 uncultured Burkholderiaceae bacterium
GACTCCACGCAACACGATAGGCGGAGAGCGCGATGGCCAGCAGCAAAAACAAGGGCGTGATGGGCATGATGCCCGGCATGGATTTCGTACAAAACCTCTGGAAGGCCGCGCCCAGCATTGCGCAAACACTGCCGCCATCGCTCACGCAATGGATTGCGCCGACCACCAACGTGGAAGAGATCGACAAGAAGATCACCGATCTCAAGGCCGTGCAAGCCTGGCTCGAGACGAACGCCAACATGGTCAAGGCCACGGTGCAGGCGCTCGAAGTGCAGCGGATGACGCTATCCACCCTCAAAAGCATGAAGGTGAATGTGGGCGACATGACCGACGTGCTCACGGGCAAAAAGATGCCGGGCAATGAGAAGACGCTGGACCCTGTTCAGTGGTGGGGCGCGCTGTCCAAGCAAATCACGCAGCCTTTCACGCAACTCGCGGGCCAGGCGATGAAGGAGTCGGCCAAGTCGGGCGCCAAGTCCGCGGCCAAGAACACGGCCGGCGCAGTCGCGTCTACCGCAGCAGGACTTGCGATGGACGCTGCATTCAGCGCGGCAGAAAAAAGCTTTGCCGCCGCTCAGCAGGGCATGAGCACGGCCAAGCGCGCCGCGGGCGTGGCGCAGAAGATGGCCCACTCTTTGGGCTCGACCAGCAGCACGACGGCACCTGCCAAGACGGCACGCAAGCGTGCTGCGGCTGCGAAGAAGAAGCGCGCCTCCCGCAGCTGAGCAGATGCAAATAACAAAGCCGCGGGCTTGGCAGCGCGCGGCTTTGTTGATGCGAAGAGCGCGCCACGGCTCGCGGCGCATCTCGAGCGGCGAAGAATTACTTCTTGGCCGGCGGTTTGGTGCTGTTCTGGCTCGGAGCCGGTGCGGGGGCCTTGGCACCATCCACCTGCAGGCGGCCGCCAGTCCCCAGACCTTGGCCCTGCACTTGTTGCGCTTTGTAGTTGCGCAGCGATTTCACCATCTCGTTGTAGGCGTCGGTGAATGCAGCCACCACCACCTTGCCTTGGGGGGTGTTGCTGTAGCCGCCCAGGCCACCGATGGCGCTGGAGCCGCCGAGCAGACCGCCGAGCGCAAAGTCGGTGTTGCTCGATGCGCCTTGCGCAGCAGCAATCTGCACGCCCGAGCGGTTGTCGATCAGCGTCAGCATCGTTGCGGCCTCGTTGGTGCGGATGGAACCTGCGATGGCGCCGAGGATGCCCAGGCCGCGGCTGATGCCGCCCAGCCCGCCGCCCATGCCACCCGTGCCCTTGGCCGATACCAGCACCTCAGGCGTCACGCTGTAGTCTGCCGCCACCATCTGACCGCCGCCCATATTGCTGCCGGCGCGTGCCTGGCCGGAGCTGGCGATCTGGCGCTCACGCTCCATGGCGGCGAACGCGCGACCGCGCTCCACCACCACGAAGCAGTTGCTTTGCTGCATCAGCAGGCGCAGCACCGGCACGGTAGAGCCGAGCTTGTACTCGGTGGTGAAGATGCGATACCAGTCAGCAGAAGTTTCTTCCACCAGGGCCACGGTGCCCAGCGGGCTGTCACAGCGCTGTAGGCTGGCGTTCGCACCAGTGGATGAGCCGCCAGCGGCCGAGCCGGAGGCGACGGTGCCGCCCGCAGACTCAGAACCCATTTTGGGCGCGGTGCCCTGGCAGCCCGCGAGCAATGCAGCCATCGCGGCAAGTGTCAGCGTGGAAAGACGGAAGAGTTTTGTCATGAAATTTCCCCGAATCGTGATGACTTACAAAATCCCACCTGAAATTTTAGCCCTTTACCCCCGCTTGGCTATCCCCAAAAGGGAGGGGAGGGGCTAAATGTGGCCCCTCAACTACGGGGGATTGCCCGTGTGTGCCCGCAGTGCCCCGCAGAGTGGTTGATGATACTCATTAGTGTATATAAGACTTAATTCACACACAGATGGCAGTAAATGGCATTTACTCATTGAAGTATTTGCATCAGCGCTCTATCAGCTTTCATGGGCCAGGGGGCGGCAGTTGAGCGGCCGGTCTAATCCTGGCCGCGGGTGTCGCGCAGAGCGGCGTCGTATGGCTGGGTGAGCGGGTTGATGCCTAGCGACAGCGCATTCATCGCGGGCTCGGCTGGTGAAATTCATCTAGCGTGCGGGCAGTCCAACCCAATCAATTTGTCATATCAAACGCTTACGCCTGTTTACTTGGCAAAGCTGGGCTTCGACAAACATGACGCTGAATTGCCCCGTGGCTACCCGGCCATTCGCGCTGCAGATGCCGACTGCCTGCGGCATGCCGTATGCTGTGTGACGCTAAAAGCGAGTCGCGCGACACAATCAAACGGTATGCGCGCATGACGCTGGGCTAACTGCTGGAACTCGAAGAAGGTATGGAGCCAACTCAAAACGAATT
Organism: uncultured Burkholderiaceae bacterium; assembly: GCA_964432095.1. Taxonomy (GTDB): domain Bacteria; phylum Pseudomonadota; class Gammaproteobacteria; order Burkholderiales; family Burkholderiaceae_C; genus CAYSMM01. The sequence continues at coordinate 2,375 of CAYSMM010000135.1, forward strand.
ACACGCGCTCGCCCCGCACGAAGTAAGTGCGCTGCATTCGGCTGCGTGGCTTGAGTCTCCGCTGGCGATGCTGGTGCTTGACCCATCTGGGCGAGTGCGGGCCGGCAATCCTGCCATGTGCGATTTGCTGGGCTATTCGCCGGCTGAGTTGCGGCTGCTGCGCGTAGATGAACTGCTGTCGCGGTTTGCCAAGTCCAGCCTGCTTGACGAGCAAGCGCACCACTACCACTTGTTGACCAAGCATGGCGACGACGTGCCGGTGAGGGTGCGCCGACAAGGGCTGGCCGGCTCCGAGGACCGCTTGCAGTTGCTGTTTGTGAGTGCCGAGCCGGTCGGCGTGATGCGTGATGCGCTGGGCGACGAGAGCCCGCTGACGCATGACGCACTGACGGGCTTGTTGAACCGCACGGAGTTCACGCGCCGCGCCAATGACTCGTGCCGCAAGGCCCAAGCCGCGGGCGAAGTGCGGGTGATGCTGTTTCTCGATCTCGACGGCTTCAAGGGCATCAACGACACACTCGGCCACCCCGTGGGCGACAGAATCCTGGCGCTGGTGGCTGCGCGCCTGAAGCGCGTGATGGGCGAGTCGGGCTTTTGCTGTCGCATCGGCGGCGATGAGTATGCCTGCCTGGTCGAGTCGGCCGACTTGTGCGAAAACTGGCCCACGCTCGCCGAGCGGCTGGTGGAGGACTTGGGGCGCATCTACAACGTGGATCAGCGGGCGCTGCGGTTGCGCGTTTCGGTGGGCGTGAGCCGGTACCCTGACGATGGCGAAACCGCCGACGAGCTGGTGCGTTGCGCCGACATGGCGATGTACCGCGCCAAGGCCGGCGGCGGCAACCGCGCCTACCGCTTTCAGGCCGGCCTCAAGGAGCAGGTGCGCCACAAGGTGTCGATGGAGCAGACGATACACCGCGCGCTCGACCAGGGGCAGTTCGTGCTGCATTACCTGCCGACGATAGACCTGCGCACCGGCCACGTCTCCTCGGTGGAGACGCTGCTGCGTCTGGAAGAGCCGGGCCGCCCCGCCGTGCTGCCGCCAGAGCTGATCGGCGTGGCCGAAAGCAGCGGCCTGATCGTCGATCTGGGCGAGTGGGTGATCCGCGCGGTGTGCGCACAAATCGCGCAGGTGCGCCAAGCCGTGCACCCGAGCGTGGTCGTCAGTACCAACGTGTCGGCGCTGCAACTCACCGCAGGCGACTATCACACGGTGCTGCAAGAGGCGATCACCCAAGCCTCGGCGCCTAGCGGCAGCCTGGCGCTGGAGTTGACCGAGCAGGCGCTGATGCGCGGCATGGACTGGGTGCCGGAGCTGGTGCAATGCATGCAGTTGCACAACGTGCAGTTGTGGATGGACGATTTCGGCGCAGGCAATGCCAGCTTCTCGCTGCTCACCAAGCTGCCGTTTACTGAGCTGAAGCTCGACCGCTCGTTAGCACGATCCTTGAGCGCCGGGCCGGTGCGGGCCGCGCTCGCCAAGGCGGTCGTGTCAGTGGCCAAGGCCGCCAAGATGCGCGTTGTGGCCGAAGGCATCGAAGACGAGCAACAGGTGCACGAACTGCGCGCGCTCGGCTGCCAGGCCGGGCAGGGGTATCTGTTCGCGCGGCCCATGCCGCTGTCGCAACTGGCGGGCTGGTATCAGTCGTGGACCGAGTTGTGCAGCGGGCCGCAAAACCCCACCGCGCGCATGCCGTCTGCAACGCCGGCATCGGCCAAGTTACGTTGAGCGTAAAAGCATTGTTACTGCATTGAGTACATTGCCATTACTGCACACTCAGAAGGCAGCAAAGGGCATATACAATGATTAGTATCAGACCTTACGAATACGGGCTAGCACGCCGTCGAGCTGGTCGTAGCTGTCAAAGTGGATGACGAGCTCGCCGCTTTGGCCGCGCTTGCTTTTGGCTTTGAGCCGCACGTCAACCGGCGCAGCGAGCAGATCGGCCAGCTCTTCCTCCAGCCGCAACACATCGCGTGGCTTCTCGGTTTTCAGTCGCATCGGCTTTTGCCGCCCGCCCGAGGGTTGCTGTGCCAGTTTCTCGGCGTCGCGCACCGTGAGCTGTTTGGCGGCGATCTGATGCGCCGTGGTGATCTGCTCGGCCTTGGGCAAGGCGAGCAGCGCGCGCGCGTGGCCCATCTCGAGGTCGCCGGCCATCAGCATGGCCTGCACCGGCTCGGCGAGTTGCAACAGCCGCAGCAGGTTACTGACGGCGCTGCGCGAGCGGCCCACGGCTTGCGCGGCCTGCTCGTGTGTGAGCTTGAATTCGCTGACAAGGCGCGCAATGCCTTGCGCCTCTTCGAGCGGGTTCAAGTCTTCGCGCTGAATGTTCTCGATCAGCGCCATGATGGCGGCGTTGTCGTCACTCACGTCCTTGACGAGCACCGGCACCTCATCGAGCCCCGCAAGCCGGGCCGCACGAAAACGCCGTTCGCCGGCGATGATTTCGTACTTGTCCGCGCTGACCGCGCGAACCAGGATCGGCATCATGACGCCTTGACTCTTGATGCTTTCGGCGAGTTCGTACAGCGAGCCTTCGTCCATGCGCGTTCGCGGCTGATATTTGCCGGTCTGCAACTGCGCAAGCTTCAGCGTGCTGGGCGTGCCTGCAGCAGCTTGCGCGTCGTCAGCGCCGCCGAGCAGCGCCTCTAGGCCGCGGCCCAGGCCTTTGGGTTTTTTCATTGCCATCCGTGTGAAGCCTTCAACGCTATTTACTCATCATCAATTCATTCAACATCGCGCGGCCTTCGGGCCAGGCACCCAGGTTGGAGTCGGCGTTGATGTGGCCGCGCTGCCCGTAGTCCACAAAGCGTGCGCCCCAGCTGGCCGCCAGGCTCTGCGCACGTTCAAAGCTGCAATATGGGTCGTTGCGGCTCGCAAGCAGCGTGCTGGCAAACGGCAGTTTGTCGCGCACAATCGGTTGCCAGCCGGGCAGTTGCCTCGCGAACTCTGCGCGCTCGATATCGCCTGGCGCCACCAGCAGCGCACCGCGCACGCGTTGCGTGATGCTGGACACTGCGGCCCAGGCGGCCACTAGCACGCAGCCCAGGCTGTGCGCTGCGAACACCACAGGCGCATCTTGCGCCAGCACCGCGTCCTCCAGCCGCGCGATCCAGTCGCCGCGCTTGGGGGTGTCCCAGTCGTGCTGCTCCACACGCAAGTCGCCATGTGCCCGCTCCCACAGGCTTTGCCAGTGCAGCGGGCCGCTGTTGTACCAGCCGGGCAGAGTGAGAATGGTGCAAGCCGTCATTAGAGGGATACTAAAAAGAGTAATATGCCGTCACTGCTATATTAATTTGAAGGTAGTGTCATATACCAATATGAGTATTGGTCCTTCAGGCCCAGATTGTGATAAATCGCGCGGGCGGGTCCATTGTCGGCATCGACCTGCAAATAGGCGTGCCGCGCGCCCAGTGCATGCGCCCGGGCGAGCAGCCAGCAGGTGACGGCAGTGGCCAAACCTTTGCCGCGCAATCGCTCCTCGGTGATGATGTCATACAGCCCGGCCAACGGCCCCTCGATCACACACTGCCCGGCGCACACCGGCGCATTCTCATGCGTGATGACCACGCGCAGCGCGCGATGCGGGCTTTCGGCCAGGCGCTTGGCATGCGCGGCGCGCTGCTCCGGCGGGGAGTCGCGCAATTGCCCTACGGCCTCGGCAAACAGCACCGCGTCAGCGGCTTCCAGCGAGGCATCCGGCCCGAGAATCGCCGCGACCGCGGGTACGGTGGGCGGCACTTCGAGCGCGCCGGCCATCACGCGGGTGTCGTCCTCGCGCACGAAGCCTAAAGCGGCAAGATCAGCTTCGAGCGTTGCGGGCTGCGTGAACGGGGTGATGCGAAAGTACAGCGGCAGGCCGTGCCGCAGATACAGCTCACGTGCGAAGACCAGCTTGTCGTGCAGCGGCAGCCGCGACGGCGCGATCGCGTTGATGCAGCGTGCGCGCTTGGCCTTGCCCGGCGAAAAGCGTACCAGCCAGCCGTCATAAAGCATGTGACGGCTGGTGGCGCTGGCGTTGAGGCCGGCTTCCTCGATGCGGGCCAAAAGCGTGTTGCTGGCAATGTCGGCGATGTTGTCGCGGGCGTTCATGTTGGGTTTTCAGCGAAGACGAAGAGGGCGGATTTTCCAAAGAGACACCGAGGCACAGAGAAGGAAAGCGGGTAAGGGCAGCGCGGGTTCATGGGCTCTTTCTTTCCCGGTGTCTCGGGGTCTTCTGGAGAGTCTTTTTCTTCGGCACGACTTTCAGCATTACTTTCAGCCACCACTCACAGCGTTTTGATTCTCTCGACCATCTCACGCGCAAATTCCACAAACGCCTGCGCACCGCGAGACGACGGGTCGTACACCACGCCGGGCAGGCCATAGCTCGGGGCCTCGGCCAGGCGCACATTGCGCGGAATCACGGCGTC
>CAYSMM010000136.1:0-6779 GCA_964432095.1 uncultured Burkholderiaceae bacterium
ATCACGTCGAGGTTGAAGGTGTCAAAGTGCTTGGCGGCCTCTTCAATCGCGGCGTGCGCCTGCGCGCTGCTATGCACGCGACCCAGGGCCTCGAGTTTTTCGTCGTCAAAACTCTGCACGCCGATAGACAGGCGATTGACGCCTGCGGCACGATAACCCTTGAAGCGCCCGGCTTCAAATGTGCCCGGGTTGGCCTCCAGCGTCACCTCGGCGTCGGGCGCAAGCTTCACGCGCGCGCGCACGCCGGCAAGCAACTCGTCGATGGCTTGTGGCGAAAACAGGCTGGGCGTACCACCCCCGATGAAGATGCTGTACACCGGCCGGCCCCACACCAGCGGCAGCGCGGCATCGAGGTCGGCCATCAGAGCGCTCAGGTACTCTAGCTCCGGCACCTGCTGACCGCTCTTACTCTCGTGTGAATTGAAGTCGCAATACGGGCACTTTTTGATGCACCACGGCAAGTGGATGTACAACGCCAGCGGCGGCAGCGCCTGCAACTGCACTGCCGTTTGCTGTTGCGCCTGTTTGCCGCCGTGCAGGCTGATGACATGCTCGCTCATGGCCGCATGATGACGCAGATCAACATCAAGCCCACATCAGGCCCATATCAGGACCAATGCTCGCGCATCAACTCCACCAACTTGCGCATGGCAATGGCGCGGTGGCTGATGGTGTTTTTACGCTCGGGCGAAAGCTGTGCTGCGGTACAACCGTAAGCGGGCAAGAAGAACAAAGGGTCGTACCCAAAACCGTTGTCGCCACGTAAATCGTGTGCCACTTCGCCATGCCAGCGGCCCTCGGCAATCAAGGGCTCGGGGTCGCGCGGGCCGCGCACGGCCACCAGCACACAACTGTAATGCGCGCTTCGCTGCTGCTTTTTCAACAGTCTTTGCAGCAGCCAGGCGTTGTTGGCCTCGTCGCCCTTGCCTTGATTGGCCAGTTCGGCAAAGCGAGCGGAATACACCCCCGGTGCACCATCGAGCGCGTGCACACAGATACCGGAATCGTCTGCCAGTGCAGGCAGACCACTGCTCTCAGCCGCATGCCGTGCCTTGGCGAGTGCATTCTCCACAAATGTGTTGAACGGCTCCCGCGCACCCGGAATGCCCAGCTCGGCCTGCGGCATCAAATCATGGCCCAGTGGTTTGAGCAGGGCCTGCATCTCATTGAGTTTATGTGAGTTGTTGGATGCGAGGATGATGTGCATAAAAGCGTAGCAATTACTTAGATATCAACTTTGGGGATGCCACACGCAATTTGGCACGGGCTGACGCTAGCGCAGTGCATAGCAGGCTCATCAAGTCGTTTCAGCGCCTGCAGTCGTGAATATTTTGCATTGCCTCGCTCTCATTTTGAGTCAAAGCTATCCGTATACTGCTGTATGTAACATGCCTTCACTGCACGCCTAAAAACCAGTAAAGGCTTTATAGATCTATGAGTATCATTGTAATTTGAAAAGGCTAAGTATTCAACGCCAAGCGTTGCGCCGCGACGAGTTGCAACACGCCGTGCGAGGCCAGTGCGATCAGCTCGCCCATTTGCTGCGGCGAGAACGGTGCGCCCTCCGCCGTGCCCTGCACCTCGACAAAGCCGCCGTTGCCAGTCATCACCACGTTCATGTCGGTTTCACATCCGCTGTCTTCGAGGTAATCGAGATCGAGCAAAGCTACGCCGTTGACGATGCCGACGCTGACCGCGGCCACGTGGTCACGTATCGGGTTTTGTGTGATGGCGCCCCGCGCCATGAGCGCCGTGATGGCATCGGCTGCGGCGACAAAGGCGCCGGTGATGCTGGCGCAGCGCGTGCCGCCGTCAGCTTGCAGAACATCACAGTCCAGTGTCAGGGTTCGCTCGCCCAGTGCTTTGAGATCGAACACCGCGCGCAAGCTGCGGCCGATGAGGCGTTGAATTTCTTGCGTGCGGCCGCTCTGCTTGCCCTTGGCGGCCTCGCGGTCGCCGCGTGTGTGCGTGGCGCGCGGCAGCATGCCGTACTCTGCCGTGACCCAGCCCTCACCGCTGCCGCGCTTGTGTTGCGGCACGCGCTCTTCAACGCTTGCATTGCACAGCACCCAGGTGTTGCCAGCCTGGATGAGCACCGAGCCTTCGGCATGCTGGGTGTAGCGGCGGGTGATTTTGAGTGGACGCAAGTCGCGCGCCGCACGGCCGCCCGAGCGAGCCACCTCGGCCCTGTTAGCGCTCATTTTTTACTGCCTGGGTTGCGCTGCGTGCGCTGGATCGCCTGTCGAATTTCGGCAATCGAGCGCTCGATCGCGTCGTCGTCCAATAGGGTGTCGTAGCCCGGGTCGTCCAACAGGCTGGCCTGAATAGTGGACGCGAAGGTTTCTTCGCCCACGCCGAGTGTAGAGAAGCCCCCCTTGGTCTCTTCAAAGTCCTGCGCACCTTCCCACTCGAACGCCAGGCCGGTGCAGTTGTCGGCACGTTCACCCGCGGCGTTCAGCGCAGCCTCCACCAGCTCAGGCACTGCATCCACCACAGATTTGGTGGCCAGTGAACGTACCACGACCGGGTCTTGCAGTGGCCCCCACAAGCCGTCGCTGCACAGCAGCACCGTGTCGCCCTGCTCCAGGTCTACCGGGCCGCCCATTTCGATGGTAGGGGCCATCGGCGAGCCCAGGCAGCTGTACAGCATATTGCGGTTGACGGTTTCCACCGCCGGGCTTTTTTGCTGCCGTGCAGCCTCGATGTGCGAGTGATCACGGGTACGCGACAGCATGGCCCCCTTGCGCACGAAATACAGGCGCGAATCACCCACGTGTGCCCAGTACGCCACTCCCTGCTGAATCATGCAGATGACGATGGTGGTGCGCGGTGAATCCTGCATGCCCTTTTGCGCGGCATAGCGCAGGATTTGCTGATGCGCGATCAGTATGGACAGCTTGAGGAACTCGGGCACGTTGCCCACGACTGGTTTGACTTCACGCTGAAAGCGCGCGGCTAGCGTTTGCATCGCCATCTCGGCGGCCACGTCGCCCTCGGGGTGGCCACCCATGCCGTCGGCCACCACGAACAGCGCCGCCTCGCGCGTGTAGCAATAGCCCATGCGGTCTTGGTTGATCTCACGGCCGCCTTTGCGGCTGACTTGGTAAATGGAAAATCGCATGGTCAGTGAGTTGATGCGCGAGCGATTGGGTAAGCCGGCTACTTTTGCTTTTCTTTGCGGATCGACGGAGCAATTCTCGTCAACCGCTTCACTTGAAACTTGGTGTCGTTGACCAACTCGTCCCAGTGCAGCCTGACCTTCTCACCCATGGAAAGCTGCGTGTAACGGCGCGGCTGCTCGCGGCCCAGCTCTTTTTGCAGCGTGAACACTGATTGTGGGCGGGCCAGCGGATCGAGCGACATGCACCACTCCACAATCTCCAGCAGGTTGTCGGAGTACACGCCACGCAGGCGCGACAGCGACAAGTTGAGCCGGTCTTTGTCCATTCGGGCTGTGGCCTCGTATGGTGGGTAGCCGTGCATCGCAGCGTAAATACATGCGCCGATGGCGTAGATGTCGGTCCAGGGGCCGAGCGAGGCATCGCGGCGGTACAGCTCCGGCGCGGCAAAGCCGGGCGTGTACATCGGGCGGAAGGTGCGACCTTCCTTGCTCAACACCTCACGCGCGGCGCCAAAGTCGATCAGGATAGGCTTGTTCTCATTGGTCACCAGGACGTTGGCGGGCTTGATGTCCAGGTGCAGCATTTTGTATTGATGCACCACGCGAAGCCCGTGCAGCACGTCGTCGAAAATGCTGCGGATGGTGGACTCGCGAAACACTTTTTTGCGCTTGAGCTCCCGCGCAGTGATGATGAACTCCTGCATCGAGGCCCCCTCGAGATAGTTCATCACCATGTACACCGTCTCGTTCTCGCGGAAGAAGTTAAGCACGCTCACGATGCTGGGGTGGTTGATCTGCGCCAGCGACCGCCCCTCTTCAAAAAAGCTCTTGAGGCCCAGGCGGTAAAGCGACAACTGCTCCGGAGCGACACGCGGCACCAGTTCGCCCGGATTACGGGCCACCAGTGATGCGGGCAGGTATTCTTTGATGGCAACGCGCTGGTTACTTGGGTCAAGCGCAAGATAGACCACACCAAAGCCACCGGCCGACAGCTTTCGCACGATGCGATAGCCACCGACCACGGTATCTGGCGGCAACGGTGCTGGTTTTACTTTTGACATAATCCGCGGAAATTGCTGCGGCACATGCTGCGGCAGCGAGAAGCAGCTTTTGAATACACCGCGAAAAGTTTACAGCATGACCGGCTTCGGCCTCGCGGCCCAAGCCCTCCCTAGTGGCGCCAGTCTGACAGTGGAGCTACGCTCGGTCAATAGCCGGTTTCTAGACCTCATCTTCAAAATCCCCGACGAGCTGCGCGCACACGAGGCGGCAATGCGCGAGCAAATCTGCGCCCGGCTCAAGCGCGGCAAAGTGGAAATCCGCGCGCAGCTAGAGCGCACGCAGGCCGGGCCGGCGTCGCTAGACGCGGCTTCGCTGCGCGCCGCGCTGGATTTGCAGCACCAGGTGCTGGCGGCTGCGCCCACGGCACGGCCCATGGGCGTGGGTGATTTATTACGGTGGCCTGGTGTGCTGGGCGCCCCGGTGGATGCCGAATTGCTGAGCGCGGCGCTCACTGGCGCGCTGGCGAGCGCGCTCGACGCGTTTTTGGCTAGCCGCGAGCGCGAAGGCAGCAAACTCGCGGTGTTTTTGCTGGAGCGCTGTGCGCAAATTGACACGCACGCGCAACAAGCCGCAACATTGGCGCCGCAAGTGGTGCAGCGGCAACAGCAAAAGTTCATCGAGCGCTGGAACGAGGCGCTGGCCACGGCGCAAACACAGGGTGCCACCATTGCTGACAGCGCTGCTGCCGAGCGCGCACTGGGCGAGGCTGCCACCTACGCGCTGCGCATCGATGTGGCTGAGGAAATCAGCCGGCTGAAGGCACATACCGCCGAGTGCGCGCAATTGCTGGCCAAGGGCGGCGAGCTCGGCAAGCGGCTGGATTTTTTGATTCAGGAGATGCACCGCGAGGCCAACACGCTGGGCAGCAAGGCGGCGAGCATCGAGCTGTCACGCGTAGCCATGGAGCTGAAAGTGATCGTCGAGCAAATGCGCGAACAGGTACAGAATATCGAGTAGCGTTGAGCGATGACGATGAGTGCTCAGTGATTCGATCCTGTCAACACTGTGACTACCGCGATACCAACGGCTGGCGATTGATGAGCTATATACACATTATAGTATATTCCACTTAATCTTCCATAATATACCAGTGATGCCTGTATACTAATATGTGTATCATGAATCTTTGAACGACTAATTTCAGATCACGAGTCAACACCCGACGCATGGACTACCCCGGCAACCTCTTTGTGATGGCAGCGCCCAGTGGCGCGGGCAAGTCGTCGCTGACCGCAGCGTTGCTGCAGCGCGAGCCGGCCATCGAGCTGTCGATCAGCTACACCACGCGTGCGCCGCGTGGTAACGAGGAAGGCGGCCGTGAGTACCACTTTGTCGATCAAAACCAGTTCGAGGCGATGATCGAGCGCGGCGAATTTCTCGAGTGGGCCGAGGTCCATGGCAACCTGTATGGCACTTCGGCGCGTTGGATCGAAGAGCGCATGAAGCAAGGCCGCGATGTGCTGCTGGAGATCGACTGGAAAGGCGCGCTGCAGGTGCGCGGGCGTTTCTCCAACGCCACGCTGATCTTCGTGCTGCCGCCGTCGTTCGAGGAGCTGAAGTCACGGCTGATGTCACGCGGTGAAGACCCAGCCGATACCATCCGCCAGCGGCTGGCCAATGCGCGCGAGGAGATCGCCAAGGCGCCACTGTTCGACTACGTTATAATCAATGATGTTTTCGACGATGCGTTGAGAGCACTCACTCACATCGTCGCAGCCCAGCGTTGCCGCTATACGTCGATCGAGCAGGCAAACCCCAAGGTAATTGCCGCGCTTGGCCTGAAACAGTAGTTTGCGGCACGCCCACACACACATTTGAGGTTGCACATGGCTCGTATCACCGTTGAAGATTGCCTGAACAAAATCCCCAACCGTTTTAATCTCGTGCTGGCTGCGACCTACCGCGCCCGCATGCTGGCGCAAGGACACGCCCCCAAGATTGATAGCAAGAACAAGCCCGCCGTCACCGCGCTGCGAGAAGTCGCTGAAGGCAAAGTCGGCATCGAGATGCTCAAGCGCGTGCCGACCTAAGCACCGCCCTGCTGCACTTTTGCATGCCCGCCCGGCGCAAGCCCGGCGGGCATTGTGTTTTCTGGCCAGAAGCGCCTGCATCATGGCTCACGCTGCACCTGATTCAGCGTTTTCCGAACTGGATTACAGTTCAGTTAACCATGACCCTGGACACCGCGCGCATCGACTTCGAGCCCAGCATTGCCCCAGTGGCGTTTGCCACTGCGGCTGATGCGTCGTTTGCTGGGCTGGAGGAGCAGCTTTCAAGCTACCTGAGCGCAGCCGAGGTCAAGCGCGTGCGCGAGGCCTACCGCTTTGCCGATGAGGCGCATCTGGGCCAATACCGCAGCAGCGGCGAACCCTATATCACCCACCCGATTGCAGTAGCCTCGCAATGCGCCGTCTGGCATCTGGACGCCCCAGCCATCATGGCGTCGCTACTGCACGACACCATGGAAGACCGTGGCGTGTCCAAGGCTGAGCTGGTGGAGAAGTTTGGTGCCCCGGTTGCCGAACTGGTGGACGGGCTTTCCAAGCTCGACAAGCTGAAGTTTCAAAACGCCGAGGAGGGCCAGGCCGAAAGCTTT
>CAYSMM010000137.1:0-6740 GCA_964432095.1 uncultured Burkholderiaceae bacterium
ACAGCGCGATTACGAAACGCCTCTTTGCTGGCCTGATTGCGGCGGTTCGGGTCGAAGCTTGGATAGTTGGCCAGTGCCAGCACCTCACCCGTTTGTACATCGGCCACCACCACACTTCCAGCACGCGCGGAGTTGGCTTGCACAGCCTGCTGAATCAGTCGGTATGCGTGAAATTGTACGTGAGAGTCGAGCGACAGGCGCACATCGTCGCCCGCCTTGGCCTTGCGTTCTTCGTCAACCGTCTCTATCGTCCGGCCCAATTGATCCCGCAGCACACGGCGCTTGCCTGGCGTACCTGCCAGCCGCTCGTTGAATGCCAACTCAACGCCGTCCAGTCCTTTGTTGTCGGTATCGGTCATTCCGAGCAACTGCGCCAACGCCTCACCGCCTGGGTACTGACGCTGAAAGTCTTTGATGCGGTACACACCGGGCAGCTTCATGGCCATGATCTGCTCGGATAGCTCCCATGGCACCTGCCGCTTGAGCAATGGATCGCCCTTGTCGGCAGTGAACTTCTCCTTTACCTCCGACAGCTCAAGCCCCAGCAGCTGCGCAATACGCTTTTGTTCGGCTTGAGGGTCGCGCTCTGCGGAGTTGCGGCGGCGTTTTTGCTCCAGTGCTTCTTTGTAGGCACGCGGCGAAACGTAAATGGACGCTACTTGCACACTGGATGCGAGCACATTGCCGTGCCTGTCGAGAATACGGCCACGGGGCGCTGGCTCAGCAATGTCGCGCACCATGCGCTCTTCGGCTTTGTCGAGCAAGAACTCGGTGCCGATCGCTTGCACGTACACCACACGAGCCAGCACGGCAATAAAGCCGATGCAGAAGATGACCCACACCAGCTTGTAGCGCAACGGCGAGTAGTGGCCAGCCAATAAGGGGCTGGCAAACGCCGGAACACCCTTGCGCCCGCCTGGTGTGCGGGCAGACGCGGAACGCGGCTTCGCACCCGTGCTTTGCGCTGTGCGTTGACCGAATATCATGGCCTCACCTCTTGCACCTGCACGTTGATGGTACGAGCTGGGCTGACTGCCTGCATGTTGAGCCGCGTGCGAGCCGTGGCTTCGATGCGCTGCGGATTGGCGAGCACGCGCTCGGCCACCACCATGCGCTCGTACTCGGCGTCGAGCTGGCGCAACTCATTGGCTGCGCGGTCATTGGCAGCGTAGAGTTTGCGCGCGTTGTGCTGCGTGCTGATCACTCCCAGTGAGCACAGCACGAGTAATACGATCAGCATGAGACTGAGTTTGTTCATGCTGTGGGTAACTCCAGCAGCTTCAAGGCGCTGCGCATCACGGCCGAACGTGCACGCGGGTTGGCACGCACTTCTTCATCACCCGGCCTGAGCTTGGTGAGCAGCTTCATACGCACGGCACGGCGCGGCACCGGGTCTATGGGCAGATGCCGCGTCAGTGCATCCTGCTCATGCTGCGTGCGGCCGGATTGATCACGCAGAAAGCGTTTGACGATGCGGTCTTCCAGTGAGTGAAAACTGATCACGCACAAGCGCCCGCCCGGCTCCAGCAGATCGAGCGCCTGTGTCAGCGCCGCTTGCAGCTCCTCAAGCTCGGCATTGACGTGAATCCGTAGAGCTTGAAATGTGCGTGTCGCTGGGTCTTGCCCGGCTTCCCGAGTGCGGACTTCGCCCGCCACGAGCTCGGCAAGCTGCCGCGTGGTGGTAATCGTGTGGCCATCTGCGCGGCGAGCCACAATCGCCTTTGCAATCGCGCGAGCAAACCGTTCTTCGCCATATGTCCAGATGACCTCCCCGATTTCTCTTTCCGTCGCTCTTGCCAGCCACTCGGCCGCGGTCTCGCCTCGCGTGGTGTCCATACGCATGTCCAGTGGGGCGTCGTGGCGAAAGCTGAAGCCACGTGACGGATCGTCGATCTGCGGCGAAGACACGCCCAGATCCATGAGTACGCCGGTGACCGCGGTCACGCCACGCGCAGCCAGCTCGGCCTTCATGTGGCGAAAGCCCTGGTGAATGGCCGTGAAGCGTGCGTCAGCAATCCGCGTAGCCTCGGCCATGGCTTCGGTGTCTTTGTCGAAGGCGTACAGCCGCCCTTGATCGTTGAGCCTGGAAAGCAGCAAGCGGCTGTGGCCCCCACGGCCAAACGTAGCGTCCACATATACACCGTCGGCACGGCTGAAAACCGCAGACACCGCCTCTTGCAGCAAGACGGTTTGATGGGTCAGCTCGCTCATGTTCAGAACGACCAGTTTTGCAGCGGCTCGGGCAGCGGCTGCTGCATCGCCTCACCCTGGCGCTTGGCGTAAAGCGCCGCGTCCCACAGCTCGAAGTGCGTGCCCATGCCCACGAGGCGCACCTCTTTTTGGAGGCCTGCTTCCTCGCGCAGTTCGGGTGAGATCAATACACGGCCACCACTATCCACCTCGACCTCAACCGCGTTGCCCAGGAACACACGCTTCCACCACTGCGCGCTCATCGGCAGCGCAGCCACCTTGTCGCGGAACAGCAGCCATTGCGGTTGTGCAAACAGCATCAGGCAGCCCTCGGGATGGCGCGTCAACGTCAGCTTCCCGCCGCTGTCAGCCGTGAGCGCGTCGCGATGCCGCGCTGGCACCGTCATGCGCCCCTTGGCATCCAACTGCAGTAATGCCGCCCCTTGAAACATCCCGCCCATCCAAAGCTGAAGCTGCTGAACCTTGCGCGTTGCGGCGCTTGTCATGCGAGATATGGGAACTCATGCCGGGCTCAGTTGATGCCAACTGACGTCTCAGGCGCACTCTCGAACCGACACTTTTTCCCACTTATCTGCACTTATCGACACTTTACGGCAGCTAAACACCCTCGTCAAGCCTTGGTTGCAGAAAAAGCCGTTAAGAAACAAGTACTTAGCCCATTCTATTGAATCTTGAAAATCTTCATGTAAAAGAAGCGTTAGCGCAATGAATCCATGAAGTTACATGATGAATTGCCTTAAATTTAGGCAATTGAGGATTGATAGTCAGCCAGCTGAGCAGACGCCACAGTTGATCAAAACTCTATGTGCTGCATCAGCCCGTGCGTGCAGGCTCAGCTGCTCGGGGATGGTCTGAGTTTGATGGGTACACGGGATCGCAGCCCTCACGAGATGCCAGCTTGGGTGGTGCGCACATCGGTGGCCGATCCGTCATTCGCCGCAGTACTCGCCTAACGAAGGCTGATGCCCAGCTTCCACTGCGTTCCCAGGCCAGAAGTGCCGACGTGCACCTGCAGCACGCGCGCACCCTCGGCAGTGTGCACCGGCCCCTCATGCCATTGCTGCACGCCGCTTTCGCGCACCTGCTGCAACACCACGGGCTGGCCGTCGAACGTGGCGCGCACTTTTACCTGGCCCGAGTAGTTGTACGACAGCACGGCAAGCGCGTGATGCGCTCCGAACCGCGCCGTCTCCTGCTGCTCGCGCATGCGGGTGAACCAGGCACCGATGCGCTGCATCCACTGCGGGCGACGCTCAGGCGGCGGCAACATTTCGTCGAACTCTTTCTCACGCACCTTCACTTTGAAGATGTACAGCACACAGCCAAAGCCAAACACCATGCCGATACCCTTGCTGATGAAGGTGCTGTACCAAAGCCACGTGGCGTCACTGAACTGCGTGGCCACCCAATAGTTGAGAGAGCCGCGCATAACGGTATAGGCGATCGACACGATGTCAAGCACGCGCCAGTTATGCGCGGGCACCACGTAGAACGCGCCGAAGATGCGCTGGCTGGGGCTGATGCGCATGAGCACGAGCACGCCGTACACCACAGCCAGCACGGCACTGCTGAAGGTGGGCCGGTATTTCACGAAGCCGGGGTCGTTGGTAAAGATGGCCACCGCTGCAAAGCCGGCGCTGGTGACGCCAATGCCCAGCAATGTCCAGTCGATCTTGCGAATCTCAAGCCACGCCCACGCAACGAGTACGATGGAACCGATACCCAGCACCACGGTGGAAGGCAGGATGCCCCACTTCAAGCCGACCCCCAGCACGATGAAGCCGAGCAGCATGTCGCGCCAGATGTTGCGCGTGAACGGGTTGTCTTGCTCGGGCGCAGGAGTGCTGCCGCTCGTTGCAAGCTGTGCGCTTGCAACCAGCGCGGCGTCGGCAGGCTTGGGCTTGACTTCGTCCATTTTCAATTCTTGATTACTGTAATGTGTATATGCTGTTAAATACGCTATTAATATGCAGTAAAGGCATGATACTTATGATTGTACCTATCTATCAAATTTGGTACGAAGCAGGCCTGTAGACCGGATTCTGTGACGACGTTTCCGCCGCTGGCTGCCATTCCTCTTGGCGCGTGCATTGCTGCACGGCTCTATGCCATCTACCCGCACGCTCCGCGAGCCGCATCACGGCGTGCCTATTTGATGTTGCTCCGGGTGGAGGTTACCGCGTTTCACGTCCGCGCCCTTGCGGACGCTTACTCGTCTCTGTGGCCCTATTCGTCGCGTCGCCGCGCACGGCCGTTAGCCGTCACCCTGCTCTATGGAGTCCGGATCTTCCTCACAAGTTACCTTGCGCGGCAGCCCGGCCTGCTTCGCAAACGCAATTATCGCTGCCTGGCGGCAGCCGCACGCGGCCCGCGGAATACCTGCGCGTCTTGGTAGAACGCCGGTGACTCATTCGCGGCCCACCAGCCGGGCACCCCCAGCAGCGGTAGCGGTGTCCAGTGTTTGTGCTGCGTGATTGCAGGCAAGTGCGCCGCGAGCCAACCATCCACCTCACCCAGAGTGCTCGAATGGGGCAACGGACACCACACCGTGTGCGCAGTGATGGCCTTGTACGGTGTCATCAGCTTTTCCATGACGGCATGGCCGAACAGCCAGACGCGTACCTGCTGCCACGCGCTGCGCTGCTGCACGAACAAACGCTGCCAGTCATGCTGCTGCCAGCATTGAACAAGCGCCTCATCTTGCGTGACCAGGACAGCGCCGCTTTCGTCAAACAGTGTTGCCCCATCACGCGCGCCACCGCGTGTAGGCTGCACACCGCTTACAGCGATTTGCGCGGCCTGCAGCGCGTTGAGCGCAGCTTTACTGTGCGGCGTGGCATGCCACATCAAGCCATTGAAGCAGTCGTGCCAGTTGTTGCGCGTGGGCACTTGCTGTGTGCGTGCGATGAACGCCTCATATGCCTCACCAAGCGGCAATGCGCTTTGCGGCACGAAGCGGCGTGTAGCGTGTGCAGACCCATTGAGCGCGGATGCCACGTCGGCGGGCAATACGCCATTGCACAGCAAGGCGGGCACGTGCGCGCGTATGGCGTCGAACCACGGCGCACTCAGATCGATGCGCTGAGCTTCCAATTCAATGTTTCGCCTGCGCGCAGAGGCACGATTTGCGTGTCGCCAAAATCGTAGGCGGCCGGCAGCGTCCACGGTTCGCGTGTGAGGGTCATCTTGCGCGTGTTACGCGGCAAGCCGTAAAAGTCTGCGCCGTGAAAGCTCGCAAACCCTTCGAGCTTGTCGAGCGCGCCAGCAGCGTCAAACACCTCGGCGTACATCTCAACTGCTGCGGGTGCGGTGTAGCAGCCTGCGCCGCACACCGAGTTTTCTTTCATCTGCCGCGCATGCGGTGCGCTGTCGGTGCCCAGAAAAAAACGCCGGCTGCCACTGATGGCAGCCTTGAGCAGCGCAGCGCGATGCTCCTCGCGCTTGAGCACCGGCAGGCAGTAATAGTGCGGGCGCAAGCCACCTACAAAAATCGCATTGCGGTTGTACAGCAAGTGGTGCGCAGTGATGGTGGCACCGATGTGCCCCTGCGCCTCGCTCACATACTGCGCTGCCTCCTTGGTGGTGATGTGCTCGAATACCACCTTCAATTCCGGCAGCGCTGTGCGCAGTGGGATCAACTCCTGCTCGATGAACACCGCCTCGCGGTCGAACATATCCACCTCTTTATCAACGACCTCACCGTGAATGAGCAGCGGCATGCCGACTTCCTGCATCACCTCCAGCGCCTTGTAGGTGTTGCGCACTTGCGTGACTCCCGCGTCGCTGTTGGTGGTAGCGCCTGCGGGGTAAAGCTTCACCGCCTTGACGATGCCGCTTTGCTTGGCGCGGCGAATCTCGTCGCCGGTGGTGTTGTCTGTCAGGTAAAGCGTCATCAAGGGCTCGAATGACGAGCCCTGTGGCAATGCAGCCTTGATGCGCTGGTAGTAGCCCAGCGCCTGCGCGGCAGTCGTCACCGGCGGCTTGAGGTTGGGCATGATGATCGCGCGGCCAAATTGCGCGGCCGAATAGCCAATGACGCTTTGCAAGGCCGCACCGTCGCGCACGTGCAGGTGCCAGTCGTCGGGCTGGGTGATCACGATTTGCTGTTGCATGGCGCTGATTTTACGGGCCGCCAGCAACCGCATGCCGCGCACAGCGGCCTCGAAGTTAGCGAAAGTTTATATACTACTGTTTGTATATTAAGTTTAGTTCAACAATAGCTACCAGTAAAAGGCGTATAGACTATGCAGTATCAATGCTGAAGGATCTTTCCGAGGAAGTAATTGGCGCGCTCGCTGCGCTCGTCGGGCTTACCGAAGAAGTCCGATGTGGGGCAGTCCTCGACTATCTTGCCAGCATCCATGAAGATCACGCGGTTGCTCACCTTGCGGGCAAAGCCCATCTCGTGCGTCACCACCATCATGGTCATGCCCTCTTTGGCAAGTTGCACCATCACGTCGAGCACCTCGCCCACCATCTCGGGGTCGAGCGCCGAGGTGGGCTCGTCAAACAGCATCACGATAGGATCC
>CAYSMM010000138.1:0-6728 GCA_964432095.1 uncultured Burkholderiaceae bacterium
AATCGCCATGTCGATGACACCGGTCACAATGCCGGCCAGCAGGCAGAACAGCACGCTGATGAGCGCGTGGTCGATCGGCTGCACGCGCGACGACTGGGGCCCAAGCGTCGAGAAGTCAACCGCGCGGTGCACGCCGATGCGCCCGAGTGCCGAGTGCCACAAGCGAGCGAGCGCCGTCATAGCACCGCCCCTTCGCTGGCATTGCACTGCAGCGCGCGCACGGCGTTCACAAACACCTCGGCTCGATGCGCATAGCCCCTGAACATGTCGAAGCTCGCGCAGGCAGGCGACAGCAGCACCGCATCACCAGCTTGCGCAAGAGCCGCTGCCTGCTGCACGGCGTCGCCCAGGCTTGCGCAGTGATGCACGGCCACGCCACTGGGTTGCAGCGCCTGCTCGATCTTGGTCGCGTCTTCACCAATCAACATCACGGCTCGTGCATGCGCAGCAGCAGGTGCTGCCAGCGGTGCGAAGTCTTGCCCCTTGCCCTGCCCGCCGGCAATTAACACCACTTTGCGCTGCAGGCCCGACAAGGCTGCGACTGTCGCACCGACATTCGTGCCTTTGCTGTCATCAAAGTAATCAACTCCTGCAATCTGCGCAACCCACTCCACTCGATGCGGTTCACCGCGATACTCACGTAGGCCATGCAGCATGCGTGCCACAGAGTAGCCACAGCCTGCTAGTAAAGCTAGCGCAGCCAGTGCGTTGGCGGCGTTGTGCATACCACTGATGCGCAGCGCACCGGCTGGCATCAGACGCTGCATGACCAACTCTACTGCCTGACCGGCTTTGCGCCGTTTGGGCACTGGCTGCGTTTGCGTGTTGCCTTCTGCATCGGTTGCGCGTACCAGCCAGTCCATGCCACCCACCGTTTCGATACCAAAATCACCCACCTGCTGTGGCGTATTCAGCCCGAAGCTCAGCACCGTTGCCTGATCGGGTGCCAACTTGCCGCTATACGCATCGTCACGGTTGATCACACATAGTGCGGCAGCGGCATACACGCGTGCTTTATCCTGCGCGTACAGCTCCATGGAGCCGTGCCAGTCCAGGTGATCCTGCGTGACGTTGAGTACGGTGGCCGTGGTGGGTGAGAAGTCCTGCACGCCGTGCAGCTGAAAGCTCGATAGCTCAAGCACCCACAGTTCAGGTAATTCATTGGCATCGATTCGCGTGCTCAGTTCGTCCAGCATCGCAGGGCTAACATTGCCTGCCACAGCCACCTTCACGCCTGCGCGCTCAGCCAGCACGCCGCACAGACGGGTGACGGTCGTCTTGCCGTTAGTGCCGGTGATTGCCACGAGCTTAGGGCGGTAGCCGCGCTCGGCCTTCAGTTGCTTGAGCCCTGCAACAAACAAATCCAACTCTGCAAGCCATGCGATGCCACGTTGTTCACACTGCTGCTCGATGGCAGACAAATCATGAGGAGCCAAGCCCGGGCTGCGTACTACAGCATGTGTTCCGTCAATGCTGATATCTGCAAGGCGGGTATGGGTAAATACTGCAGCAGGTACATCAGCCTTGAGCATGGCGAGCTGCGGCGGCGTTTCGCGCGTGTCGGCCACATGCACGCTCGCACCCTGCCGCGCACACCAGCGCGCGCAGGCCAGGCCCGATTCGCCAAGCCCCAGCACAAGAACGTTTTTACCTTTCAATTCCATGGCTTCAATCAACGCAGCTTCAAAGTGGACAGCCCCACGAGGCATAACATCATGGTGATGATCCAAAAGCGCACCACCACTTGCGTTTCTTTCCAACCCGACAATTCAAAGTGGTGATGCAGAGGCGCCATCTTCAGCAGACGCCGGCCCTCGCCGTAGTGCCGCTTGGTGTACTTGAACCACATCACTTGCGCCATTACTGACAGCGTCTCAGCCACGAATACGCCGCCCATGATGAACAGCACGATCTCCTGCCGCGTGATCACGGCGATGGTGCCTAGCGCTGCACCCAGCGCAAGTGCGCCCACGTCGCCCATGAACACTTGCGCCGGATGTACGTTGAACCATAAGAACGCCAATCCTGCTCCGGCCATGGCCGCGCAGAAAATGAGTAGCTCAGCTGCCCCAGGAATACTGGGAAAGAACAAATAGCGCGAGTACACCGAACTGCCCACCACATAGGCAAACACCCCCAGCGCCGAACCCACCATCACCACCGGCATGATGGCCAGGCCGTCAGCGCCGTCGGTGAGGTTGACTGCGTTGGATGTGCCCACGATGACGAAGTAGGTCAGCGCGATGAAGCCGAATACACCCAGCGGATAACTCACGCTCTTGAAGAACGGCACGATCAAATCGGCCTTGGGTGGCAGCTCATTGGAAAATCCGCTTTGAATCCAGCGAATGAACAGCTCAATGACTTTTGTATTGCTGTTCTCTGATACGGCAAAGGCGAGATAGAAAGCCGCAATCAGGCCGATGAGCGACTGCCAGAAGTACTTCTCAGCCGATCGCATGCCGCGCGGGTCTTTGTAAACCACTTTGCGATAGTCATCCACCCAACCGATGGCGCCAAAGCCCAGCGTGACGATGAGTACGATCCAGATGAAGCGGTTGGTAAGGTCGGCCCACAGCAACGTGGATACCACGATACCGATGAGCACCAGTACGCCGCCCATGGTCGGCGTGCCCGATTTGCCGAGATGCGATTGCGGCCCGTCGGTGCGCACCGCCTGCCCCATCTTCATGAGTTGCAGCTTGCGAATCACCCAAGGCCCGAACATCCAGCCGATGACGGTGGCGGTGATGGTGGCCATCACCGCACGGAACGTGATGTACTGAAACACCCTCAGAAAACTTAAGACGTCGGGCGCGAGGCTTTGCAGCCATGCAGATAAGATCAGTAGCATTTTATCTCTTATACTCCCTTATCTACCAACCTGTTTCTGGTATTCATTATTAATTTGATTATTTAGTACTGTATTAAGTATCAGAGTAACAAATTCTTCCATCGCCATGAAGCGTGATCCCTTGATCAGCATGCTGGCCCATGGGTCATGCATCACCGCCTGTTTGAGTGCCAAAGCCAGTTCCGCACGGTGTGCATAGTGGTTTGCGTGAGGAGCCGAGTTTGAAGGAACGCTAAACGCCTGTGCGGAGTACTCGCTCAGACTGCCAAGCGTGAACATCCGGTCTATGCCGCGCTCGCGTGCATAGGCTCCGACTTCGGCGTGGAACTGCGGCCCCTGGTCGCCCACTTCACCCATGTCGCCCAGCACCATCCAGCGCGGCGCAGGCATAGCAGCCAGCACGTCGATAGCTGCGCGTACCGAGTCAGGGTTGGCGTTGTAGGTATCGTCCACTAACGTTGCAGACACTCCGTGCCATTGCAGGAAATGACGCACCAGACGCCCTTTGGCGGGTGTATAGCGTTCAAGCCCGCTGACCACTGCCTCAATGGGAGCACCTGCGGCCAGTGCGCAGCTGGCAGCAGCCAGAGCGTTATGCGCGTTATGCCGGCCAGCGAGCGGCAAACGGACCGTGAATTCCCCCCAGGCAGAGTGCACATCCATTCGCTGCATATCACCATCTTGCAGCACTGTGGCCGTTACTTCAGCGCTACCCTGCAACGCAAAGCTCACTTGCCTATGCCCAGCAGCCAGCCTGCGCCACACCGCAGCATGCGCATCGTCAGCCGGGAACACCGCTACACCGCCGGCGCGCAAGTGCCCGAACACCTGACCGTTCTCAATCGCGGTGGCTTCAACACTGTCCATGAACTCCATATGCTCACGCTGCGCGTTGTTGACCAGCGCAACCGTGGGTGATGCGATACGTGCGAGGTAGTCGATCTCGCCACGGTGGTTCATTCCCAATTCCACCGCAGCTGCACGGTGTTGTGCGCGCAAGCGCAGCAGCGTCAGTGGCAGGCCGACGTCATTGTTGAAGCTGCCTAGTGTTGCGATGCGGTGTGGCTCTCCATGCCACACCGCGAGAATCGCACCCAGCATCTGTGTGACGGTCGTCTTGCCGTTGCTGCCGGTCACTGCAATCAGGGGAATATCAAAGCGCTTGCGCCAGCCTGCTGCAAGCTGCCCCAGTGCGATGCGGCCATCCGCAACAAGCACGCCCGGCAGACCAGCGTCTTGCAAGCCATGCTCGGCCACCGCTGCCACCGCACCCTTGGCTTTGGCGTCGGCAAGAAAGTCATTCGCATCAAAGCGCTCTCCCCGCAGCGCGACGAACAGGTCACCCGGCGCAAGCGTGCGCGTGTCGGTGTGCACGCGCGCAAGCTTCACCTCTGCACTGCCCACAAGCTTGGCGCCGGGCAGCATGGCAGCTACGTCGTCAAGACGCATGATGGTGGGTTGCTCGGTGCTGATGTTGTTCATGCTGTGGACAGGGCCAAGCTCTTTCTGGCGACATATTTGTCGAGCTGCTCGCGGGCAACGGCCTGGTCGCTGAATGGGTGCTTGGTGGTACCGATGATTTGATAATCCTCATGGCCCTTGCCGGCAATCAACACCACATCTTGTGGCGAAGCGGCGCGCATGGCAGCTGCAATGGCCTTTGCACGGTCGGGCTCGATGAGATCAGCGGGCTTGACGAGGCCGCGCATGATATCGGCAAGAATCGCCGAGGGCTCTTCGGTGCGCGGGTTGTCGCTGGTCAGCACTACATGGTCGGCATGGCGTTGCGCGGCTTGCGCCATCAGAGGGCGTTTGCTGCGGTCGCGATCGCCCCCGCAACCAAACACACACCATAACTCGCCGCCCCGCGCCTGTACTCCAGGACGCAACGCAAGTAATGCCTTGTCCAATGCATCGGGTGTGTGCGCATAGTCCACCACAGCTAGCGGCAGCTCAGCTGCTTCGTGCAGCTGCGAAGGATGCACCACCTCAAGACGCCCTGTCACAGGCCTGAGAGTCGCGAGCACATCACAGGCGGCTTGTAGGCTCGGTGCGGCAGTGCGAATGACGGCCAGCACCGCCAGCAGGTTTTGCGCGTTGTGCGTACCGATCAATGCGCTGCTGAGCTGCACGGGATCAGCGTCACGCTCGCGCACAGCTAGCTTCATACCAGTTGATGTATATGCCTTTATCAGGCATTCAAATATTGCTCTTTGACTGGTACTGTATGTAGTTACCGCTAGCTTACCTTGCAATTCGGCCGCCAGCTGTGCACCCACTGTGTCATCGATATTCAGCACCGCTCGCCGTAGAGTCGGGTGTAGCGATGGGTCAAAGAGCTTTCGCTTGGCATCTGAGTACGCGCTCATCGTGCCGTGATAATCGAGATGGTCTTGCGTCAGATTAGTGAAAACGCCCTCGTGCACCTCAGTGCCGTTGAGGCGGCCCTCTTCAATGCCGATGGACGATGCTTCCATCGCAACCGCCTTGATGCCCATACTCACAAACCTGTGAAGCGCTGCTTGCAGCGTCACCGGGTCTGGTGTGGTTAATCCTGTGTCCTGTAGCTGCCCCGGTACACCTAGACCGAGCGTACCGACGACAGCGCATGGCTGGCCAAG
Source organism: uncultured Burkholderiaceae bacterium (assembly GCA_964432095.1). Lineage (GTDB taxonomy): Bacteria > Pseudomonadota > Gammaproteobacteria > Burkholderiales > Burkholderiaceae_C > CAYSMM01. Next base: position 5,476 of record CAYSMM010000138.1, read on the forward strand.
TTGCGTCAGAGCCTGCGCAATCCACTGTGTCACCGATGTCTTGCCATTCGTACCGGTCACCGCAATCACTCGCAATGCACGGCTGGGTTCAGCGTAGAACTGCGCAGCAATCAGCCCCGCCAGTTGCTTGAGCCCAGGCACGAGCAAAGTACGCTCGTCAAACCCGAACTGCGAAGCCCCTTCTGCCTCGACCACGCATGCACTGGCGCCCACGGCTAGCGCATGGGCCACAAATTTACGGCCGTCCTGCACATAGCCGGGATAGGCCAGGAACGCATCGCCTGGCTGAATGCTGCGGCTATCCGTGTGCAGTTGCCTATGCTGCGGCATACGTGACTTCAGCCACTGCGCAGCCTGGATGACGTCAGATGTTTGCAGCGCACTCATCTAAAAACTTTCCGCAACTGCAGCAACCGTCACATCCGGTTTGACGGGTAAATCCGGCGCAACACCCAACGTGCGTAGCGCGTTTTGCACTACCTCAGCAAACACGGGTGCTGCGACCTCGCCCCCGTAATAAGTCCCCTTACCGGGTTCATCGATCATCACGGCCACAACTAACCGCGGCTGGTAGACCGGCGCTAGGCCCACGAAAAACGAGCGGTACTTTTTCTCGGAGTACTCGCGCCCCACTAGCTTGCGCGCCGTGCCGGTTTTGCCGCCCACGCTATAACCTACAGGCTGGGCTTTGGGCGCAGTTCCACCCGGGCCTGCGGCCAGTTGCAGCATCTTGCGGGTTTCACGCGCCGTGGCCTCAGAGAGTACACGTACGCCCGGAGCTGGTGTCTCGGCAGCGAGCAGTGTCAGAGGGATCAATTCTCCATCACGTGCAAACACGGTGTAGGCTCGCGTGAGTTGCAACATGGTGGTGGACAGCCCGTAGCCGTACGACATCGTCATCTGCTCGACCGGGCGCCAGTTTTTGTAGGGCCGCACTCGACCCGACACGGCACCGGGCACCTCGATTTGCGGGCGCTGCCCAAGGCCTACACGGGTGTATAACTCCCACATCTCGCGCGGCTGCATCTGCATGGCCAGCTTGGCCGTGCCGATGTTGCTGGATTTCTGCACCACCTGCGCCAAGCTCAGCGTGCCGTTGTCGTGGTGATCGCTAATCGTGTAGCCCGCCACCTGCATGCGCCCCGGTGAGGTGTTGATCAGCGATTGGGCGTTCGCGCGCCGCGTTTCCATCGCCAGTGCTGCAGTGAACGGCTTCATCGTCGAGCCGGGCTCGAATGTGTCGGTAACAGCGC
>CAYSMM010000139.1:0-6633 GCA_964432095.1 uncultured Burkholderiaceae bacterium
CACCGGCCTCTGCCTGCTTACTTTGCAACGCAGGCAAAGCCTCACCGGCGTTGGCAAACGTTGCCGGGCGGTTGGGCACGGCCTCGCTTTCTACGCCCTTGCCCCAAGTGGCATACAGCAACCAAGCGGGTGCGGGCTTGAGGCTCACACCTGCGAACGGCGAGATGAACCGCTGCGTGTATGTCACGGCCTCACTTCCATCGCTGACCACGGCGCTGGCGCGCGCAATACGGGTGTGTCGCAGACCAAGATAAGCAGACACGCGATTGCTGAATTCGATGACGTCGCTCGCCATCCACTCGCGGCTGGTGTCGCTTCGCCTGCGGTTGGGCGCCAGCGCGTCGGGTGCCGCATCAAACACTTGCGGGGCAAACACGTTGGTGGTACCCACGAAGTTATAGGTTTGAAACGGCTCAAAGCGCTCGCGGTAGCGGCTGTGCTGCAGTGCGAGCTTGATGCGGTGCGTGATGCTGCCAGTGAGTACGCGGCCGCTGAGTGCGGCGTGCGTGGCGTTGAGCGTGCGGCGCTCGTTCTCACTGCGAAAGTCGTACAAATCCACGTCGTAGTTGCCGCAAAGTCCGGGGTACACAAAGTTGGGGCCGGTGGAGCAGCCGTCGGGGAAGGCGACACGGTCGTCAGTGCGAATGCGCTGCCGTTGATGGCGTAAATCTAAACTCCAATCTGGGTTGAACGCATGCTGCAACGATACGCTGCCCACGGTTGACTGGCTGTTGAATGGCTGGCTCCACGGCTGATCGTTCAGATTGATACGTGGGTCCACGACTGGTGGCAATGACTCGGCTATGCCGTCACCGTCGGCATCGAGCAGGCCAAAGCCCGGCACGCTGGGCTGCTGTTTGCGGTGGTACTCCGCTTCGACTTCCAACAATGTGCCAGGCGTAAGGCGAAAGTCGAAGAACACGCTGACAAAGTTGCGTTCGCCATTGGCTTTTTGCACGTGTGGCTTGAGCTTCTCGAGCGCTGCGTTGAGGCGGTAGCCCAAGCTGCCGTCTGCACCAGCACGCCCGCCGATGTCGGCATGCGCGTAGCTACCGCCTTTGTCCTGCACGCTAAGCGTGATCTGGCGCATAGGCTCTGGTGTAGGCCGCTTGAGCGCAAGGTTGACCAGCCCGCCAGGCGCACTCACGCCCGCGTGCAGCCCCTGCACACCCTTGAGCACTTCAATCTGTGCTTTGTTTTCAAGTGCAAGCGGCGCGTGGTTGGAGACAGGTAGACCATTGCGGCGATAGTTGTTGAGGTTGTCGAGCAAGAAGCCGCGCACCTGCAGGCTTTCAATATAGCCAAGCGTGTTGTAGCTGTCAGTCAGTGATGCGTCCAGCCGCGTCGCCTGGCTCAGTGTACGAGTACCCGTTTCCTTGAGCAGATCCTCAGAAAAAACATTAATACTTTGTGGTGTATTTGCCAGTCTCTGGTTGATAGTTAAAGTTGAATCAATATTTACCCTATCCAGTACTGGTGCAGTTTGGCCAAATACGACGACGGGCTCCTGCTTTTGTACGGCGGGCGTCTGTGCGCACAGCGGGCTAGCCCCTAACGAGACCAGCAGCGCTACGGCAAGTGGGCGCAGTGGCAGGCGGCACAAGCCATGACGCGGGCGTTGCGATGAAGTACGAAAAATCATTGCCATCTTCTCCAATAGATGGCAGGTCGGCGAGGGCAGAATGGAACTGCAGCGACGCTTCCCTGCGCGAGGATTACCTCAATCAGGTTCAAGGGTGTTATCTCAGCCTCACGTACGCATGCATACATACATGCACACGCGAAGCACCCCTAGCGATGTGCCTGCAGCAAGATTTGCTGCGGGCTGAGCGGATTGTAGTACGCCGTAAAGATGACGACGGCGCTGTCGTTAGTTCCAGGAATTAATGAGTGTCCGCACGGGAATGTTGATCGTGCGGTTGATGCTGCCGTTGCTGCTGTAGTCGATCTCCACGCGCAACTGGTCGGTGCCGGTGACGGTGGCATATACGGCGTCCACGTCGTGGAGGTGACGCGTTTGGCCAGAGGTGAACAGGTTGGTGGGATCGCCGCGAAACTCGACGCTGCGCAGTGTGCCCACGGTAAACGTATCGGCGATGCCGGCTTCGCTCAAGGTAATGGTATGGCTGGGTTGCAGGTTGGTGCGGTCAGCCTCGGGGCCGAAGCTCACGGGCCACACCATGTTGCTGATCACGTCGCGCCGCGTACCCGCGAACAGCAGCTCGAGCCGCGACGACACGTAGCTCACGTACGCGTCGGCATTGAGGTTGCCGTTGGGGAACACATACTCTACGCCCACGCTGCCCCCATAAGTGGCGGCCACTGCACCCAGAAGGCCGCTTAAGTTTTGTGGTGTGAACCAGAAAGTGCTCACCGTATCAGGCCCGCGTTGCGTCACACTGACGCCCATGTTGAGCGTGCCGTTGAGAAAAATCGCCAGGCCATCGGCGGCCAGGGTGCAGTTGGTGAAAGTGAACGATGCAGCATCTCCCGGCGTGAAGCGGCCGTCGTTGCCTGCATCTGTCATGGCGAATATCAGCCGGCCGCCGCTCGTTGCACACACCGAGGAGATGTCCAGGCTCTGCGTCTTATAGCCGTTGTTGGGTGGCAGCAAGGCTGAAAGTGCGGCCAGCATGGAGCCCGACGGCGCAAGCAAGGTGACTGGGCCACCGGTGAGCGAGGACGCTGCAGTGCGCAGTGCAAACGTGTCGGACACATGGCGCACGGGCGGGGGATCGTCGTCGTCACCCACCACCACTTCTACCCCGCCGCCGCAAGCGGTGAGGGCCAAGGCTGCGGCAGCGAGCAGGGCTAGGAGAGGCTTCTTCATACGGAATGCTGATGTTGCTTTGCGTTCATTGCACCCGCAGGCTGCGTTGCACGGCGTCGGCCATGCGGTTGTTACCTGGCTCGCTCTTACGGCCACCTTCGTCGCGATGGGAGCGGTACTCACGGCTTTCGCGCGCAGCACGGGGCGCTGCGGCTTGCTGCGCAGGCATGGCACGCTTCATGCCGTGTGGGGGCTGCGCGAGCGAATGTGGCTGCATTTGTGCTTGTGATTGAGCCTGCTGCATGTAACGCTTGAACCCTTCGGGCACGCGCTGCGGTACAGGCTCCACGCGCTCAACGCTGCGCGGTGGGGGCGGCGCACGGCGCACGGCCTCTGCGGCCGCCGCTGCGGAGGCGTTGTCATGCTGTAGCTTGCGGCTCGGCGCAGCTTGTTGCGTTGTAGGCTCGGGCGCGGGTTGAATGCGCTTCATACTGCCCTGGCCAACTTCACGGCCGTTGTCATCAAATGCGATAGGCGCACGGCGCATGTCGGGCCGCGAGGCGTTAAGGGCGGCCGCCTCAGCAGGCAACGGCCTGCCGCTGATCGGCGACTGGGGCACGGCGCCCGCTGCTGCGTTGCTTGCCGGGGGGCGTTGAGTGCTGATGGCCACCGGTGTAGCGTCGCCACGCAGCGATGGCGCCGTGACGCGGTGCTGATTGAATGCGTCCTGCGCAGCGCGTGCGTCGGTCACTGCGCGGATCACGTTACCATGAGAGCCACGGTTCGCCTGGCCCGGTGGCACGGTACCGCGCACAAAGCCTGCACCCACCGCAGCGGCACTCACCGCGCCCGGAACCTGGGCATTGGCAAAGGCCTGGCTGCCCGGATGCTGGTAATAGTGATTGATCACCGTGTGGTTAATCACGTGCGTTACGTTCAAATGGTGGTGATAGCGCGGCGTGCAACGGTAGTAGGGCACATACACCTCGTGCGGCGCAAGCGCTACCCAGCCATAGCTCGGCCCGCCGAAATTGATCGACACGCTCCAGCGCGAACCGCCGGCCCAGGCCACGAGAGCCGGCGCCCAGATCGGCCTGGCTACGATGGCACCCGGCACCCAGCCCCAGCGGCCATGCACCCATGCCCAGCGGCCGTAATGCGACACTGGGAAGCCCCATGGCGCGGCGTCTACCCACGTCCAGCCCCATGGGTTGAGATGCACCCAGCGGCCGTGGCGGTAGGGCGCCCAGCCGGCTACGACGACGCGGGGGTACCAAATAGCGCCGTAGGTGGTATGCACTTCCCAGTCGCCATGCTCGTCGAGCACATCGTAGCCGGTCATCTCGCGCGACACGTAGCGCGGCGCAGCGCGCGAATCATCACGCCGGTCCAGCCGTGCCACCCAGTCGTCGAACTGATCGGCAAACACCTCGCTGGTTTGCGTACGCCCATCGGCTTGCCACTCCAACCGTGTGCCGGTGCGCACCATGCTGGCGGTGCGGTATGCGTCAATACGAGCACTGCCCTGCAGCACTGCAAGGCTTGCGCCTGAGCCGCGGCTGTCGACGCGGTAACGCCCAGCATCTTGAAACGTGACGCTTCCGCTGGGCGTGGCGATGATGGACTCGCGTGCCTGCTCACCACTCTTGAAGCGGGCGGCAACGGAGCCGCGGTCCAGCCGAAGGCGAATGGTGTCGTCGTCGAGCTGGTCGAACTGCACCACCGTGCCATGCGCCAGTCGAAAGATGCTAGATCCGATGCGCACTTCAGCACGCCCGCCCACGCCGGTTTCGATGAGCGTGCCGCCAGTCACGGGCCAGTTGGTGTCGGGAGCAAACGATTCGTCTTGCGTGGAGTCACGCACCCACACGTCACCTTCGGTCAGGCTGATGCGGCCCACGCGGCCTGCTGGGTCGGCCAGCGCAATCGCAGCGCTGCATAACAGTAATGCACCCAGTAGCAATTGCCTATAAAGGTGGATGAATCCCGCCCTGTACTGAGCTGCCACTAGGCTAACCTTGTGCTTGCGCATGATGTGCACCTTTTGTAGGTGGCACCAGCCATCACCGCTGGCGCCGTAGCTATCCAACGCAGCAGGCAAGCGGCGCGTTTACACGGCAAGGTTTGCGGCTCGCGATCAACACAACCTGAGCAGGTCACAGATTGCAACAATCCCGACTGCAGAACGATCCATAAAATCTTTTACTAAGTACAGTAATTATGATTTACTGGTTTTCTTTAAGGCAGAAGAACAACGATACACCAGGGAGGATCCATGATAAATCAAGCCAGTGTAGATCTGCACAAGATCAGCACCGGCTTGCAGCTTGGCTGTGGCGTCATCGGAACTCATGACACCGCCCACGCCAATGATGGGGTATTGCGGCCCAAGCTTTGCACGCAGCCGCGCGATGACGTGATTCGACAATTCACGCACCGGTGCGCCCGACAGGCCGCCCGCTTCATCGGCATGCGGCAAGCCCTTGACCGCGTCGCGCGTGATGGTGGTGTTGGTGGCGATCACACCGTCTATGCCGTGACGTTGCAGCGTAGCGGCAATCACGTCGATTTGCGCGTCGCCCAAGTCTGGCGCGATCTTCAGCAGCAGCGGCACGGGCTTGCCGTGCTGCTGCTGCAGCTTGCGGTGCTCGGCCTTCAAAGCGGCCAGTAGTGCGTCGAGTGCCTCATCGCTTTGCAAGCTGCGTAAATTTTTGGTGTTGGGGCTGCTGATGTTGACGGTGATGTAGTCGGCATACGGGTATACGCCACGCAGGCCGATCAGATAGTCGTCAGTCGCGCTGTCAATCGGCGTGGCAGCGTTCTTACCGATGTTGAGTCCGATGGGCACAGGCCGTTTGCTGCGCTTGACGTTGGCGATGAAGGCGTCGAGCCCGTCGTTGTTGAAGCCCATGCGGTTGATGAGTGCATGGGCTTGCGGCAGGCGGAACATGCGCGGCTTGGGGTTGCCGGGTTGCGGCTTGGGAGTGACGGTGCCGACTTCGATGAAGCCAAAGCCCATGTCAGCCAGCGCGTCGATATGTGCACCGTTCTTGTCCAGCCCCGCGGCCAGGCCCACGCGGTTGGGGAATGTGAGGCCCATCAAGGTGACGGGATCTTTCACGCGCGGCTGCTTGTACGCAAGCTTGAAGGGCGTGTGCGCCGTTGCGTCCAGCAGCTTGAGCGTGAGATCGTGCGCCGTCTCGGGCTCCAGCCCGAACAGGAACGGCCTTACCAGCGAGTAAGGCACGGTCATGGTTTCCAGCTTTCTATGAGTTGTTCGAGCTTCACCGTGTCCGCGGCGAACAGGCGTATGCCCTCGGCAAGCTTCTCGGTCGCCATGGCGTTGTCGTTGAGCGCGTAGCGAAAGTCAGATTCATTCAAATGTATGCGCGGCATGGATGGATAACCAGCGCTTGGCAGCGCGCGCGTCACGGGGGCGCTGCTTTGCTGAAGCTGCGCCAGCAAGTCCGGGCTAATGGTGAGCAAGTCGCAACCGGCCAACGCGATAATTTGACCGGTATTGCGAAAGCTTGCACCCATGACTTCGGTGGTGATGCTGTGCTGCTTGTAATAGTGATAAATCTCAGTCACTGACTTTACGCCCGGATCATTGGCACCGCTATTCGCGGCTTCATCCCATTCGGCACCCGCAGCTTTTTTGTACCAATCGTAGATGCGACCTACGAATGGCGAGATCAGTTGCGCCTTGGCATCAGCGCAAGCGATGGCCTGCGGCAAACTGAAGAGCAGCGTCATATTGCAGCGAATGCCTTCGGCCTGCAGCATCTGGGCAGCCTGCGCGCCCTCCCAGGTCGAGGCAATCTTGATCAACACCCGTTCAGGTGCAACACCTGCCGCCTGGT
>CAYSMM010000140.1:0-6565 GCA_964432095.1 uncultured Burkholderiaceae bacterium
GGATTGGTTTGCTGTGGTACTTCAACTTCGTGCAAATCCCGTCCATGCCCAAAATCCCCGACGAGCAAAAGCCCGCAGTGGGTAAGGTGATCGCACCCACTGCGCTGTTCTGGTTCCGCTGGGCAGCACTGGCCACCGTCATCACCGGGCTGCTGTTGGCGTGGATGTCGGGCTACATCGTGCAGGCGCTCACGCTTCAACGCCCGTTCACTGCCATCGGCCTGGGCATGTGGATGGCCCTCATCATGGCCTTCAACGTGTGGTTCATCATTTGGCCCAACCAGAAGAAGGCACTGGGCATCGTGACAGTGGATGCCGACGCAAAAGCCAAGGCTGCACGTATGGCCATGCTCACCTCTCGCTTTAACACTATGTTTTCCATTCCCATGCTGTACTTCATGGTGGCGCAGCAAAACGGCGGCCTGTAATTCTTGCAAGCCGTCCGTATCCGCACGCAAAAGACGGGCGGGTGAACGCTCACAACAAGCAAAAAGCCGGGCATGCCCGGCTTTTTTGTTGGCGTCAGAGAGGATGCAAGAGGGTGCAGTTGGAGATTAGGTGATGTATGTTTATACTGTATGCAGTGTATTGCCGTTAATGCAATTAAATAGAGCAGATAAAGCATGTTACACAGTGGAGTATAAGTGAGGTGCCTTGAGCGCATGCCTGCTAAGGCTTAGCGCTCGCCGGTTCGCGTGCTGCTGCTGCCTTGAACGGCACGCCGCTGAGTTTGCTGCCAGCCTTGATGCCGCGCTTGGCAAACCAGCCCTGGTTCATCTCCAGCGCAAACCGAACCGGCTTGGCCGAGCAGTGCTGCGACTTGTCGTCCCTAGGTTGCATATCGGCCAGGTTGATGATGGTGCCGTCGTCAGCGATGAAGGCAATCGACAATGGCAGCAGCGTGTTCTTCATCCAGAAGCATTGCAGGCCGGGCTCGTTGAACACGAACAGCATGCCGTCGTTAGGGGCCATTTTGTCGCGCAGCATCAAGCCGGTTTGACGCTCCAGTGGCTCGTCAGCCACCTCGGCATGGATGAGGTGCAGGCCGGCTTGCAGTTGCACGCGCGGCAGAGTGGCCTGTGCAGCGTTTTGCGCGTGGGCAGCAGTGGTGGTGAGCGTCAGTGCAATCAGCCCGCAGCGCAGATATAGGGTGAGAGTAAAGGCGAGGTTCATGAGTGAATGATGCCAGCGTACGCGTGGCTGATGTGAGTTCAACGCCAATGGCAAGTCACACGGTGACCCCGCCAATGAAAAAGGCGCTGCAACGGCAGCGCCTTTAGCGAATATCAGCGGATTTGAGCAATGTACGTGACATGCTCAAGGCCGAGACCCCTGCCAATTACTTGGCCGCGGCTTCTTTCTTGGCAGCCTTCTTGGCTTTCTTGGCCTTCTTCATTTCTTTCTTTTCTTCAGCTTTCGCAGCAGGCTTGGCTTCTTCTTTCTTGGCTTCTGTCTTGGCAGCCGGAGCAGCCGGAGCAGCAGCGGCAGCGGGAGCAGCCGGGGTAGCGGGCTTGGCCGGAGCAGCCGGGGTGGCTTGGGCGTACACAGAAGCGGCGAACAGGCCAGCAATCAAAGCAGCAATGAGTTTGCTCATTTCAAATCCTCTTAAGAGTTGCGGATAAAACAAAATTGATCCAAGCGGATCTCGACCCTAAACGGCAGGCTGCGAAACTGCGTTGACACGCTGTCCGGGCAGATAGTCCAGGCCAAATCAAGATCAGGCGGAAGTGTATCGCAGCACAAAGGCCCGCCTGCTTGCCCGAAAGGTGCGTTTTGCACCATGCCACGTCCATATCGCTGCGAAGCAGGGTCGATGCGGGAGAAGCTTGGTTGCTATCGTTACGCGGTGTCACTACTTGGCCATCGCCGACAGTACAATCATTTGTTGGTTTGACATCACATCGTTGTAGAACAAGCATTTCAAGTATTGGAGACGGACAAGACCATGTACCAGCACATCAAGGTGCCCGAGGGCGGCCAGAAGATCACCGTTAACAGCGACTACTCGCTCAACGTGCCCGACAACCCCATCATTCCCTACATCGAGGGCGACGGTACTGGCTTTGACATCACACCGGTCATGATCAAGGTGGTGGACGCAGCCGTGGCCAAGGCCTACGGTGGCAAGAAAAAGATCCACTGGATGGAAATCTATGCGGGCGAGAAGAGCACCAAGGTGTATGGCCCCGACGTGTGGCTGCCCGAAGAGACCCTTCAAGTGCTCAAGGACTATGTGGTGTCCATCAAGGGCCCGCTCACCACGCCCGTGGGTGGCGGCATCCGCAGCCTCAACGTGGCGCTGCGCCAGGAGCTGGACCTCTACGTCTGCCTGCGTCCGGTGCGCTACTTCGCCGGCGTGCCCAGCCCGGTGAAAGAGCCGCACAAGACCGACATGGTGATCTTCCGCGAGAACAGCGAGGACATCTATGCCGGCATCGAGTATGAGGCCGAGAGCGACAAGGCCAAGAAGCTGATCGACTTTCTGGTCAAGGAGATGGGGGTCAAGAAAATTCGCTTCCCTGGTACCAGTGGTATTGGTATCAAGCCCGTGAGCCGCGAAGGCACCGAGCGCCTGGTGCGCAAGGCGATTCAGTACGCCATCGACAACGACAAACCCAGCGTCACATTGGTGCACAAGGGCAACATCATGAAGTACACCGAAGGTGGCTTTCGTGATTGGGGCTATGCGCTGGCGCAAAAAGAGTTTGGTGCACAGCTCATCGACGGTGGCCCGTGGTGCAAGATCAAGAATCCGAAAACGGGTAAAGACATCACCGTCAAAGACAGCATCGCCGATGCCTTCTTGCAGCAAATCCTGCTGCGCCCGGCCGAGTACAGCGTCATTGCCACGCTCAACTTGAACGGCGACTACATCAGCGACGCGCTGGCCGCGCAAGTCGGCGGCATTGGCATTGCGCCCGGCGCCAATCTATCCGACAGCGTGGCGATGTTCGAGGCCACGCACGGCACCGCGCCCAAGTACGCGGGCAAAGACTATGTGAACCCCGGCTCCGAAATCCTCTCGGCCGAGATGATGCTGCGCCACATGGGCTGGACTGAGGCGGCAGACCTCATCATCAGCAGCATGGAAAAAGCCATCGACAGCAAAAAGGTGACGTACGACTTCGCGCGGCTGATGGAAGGCGCCACGCAGGTGAGCTGCTCGGGCTTTGGCCAAGTGATGATCGACCATATGTGATCGTGTTGCGGGCTGCGCAGGTGGCCCCGTATCAGGCTGCGGCTCGTGCCACCGCGCTCAAAGTAAGGCCACCCGAGGGTGGCATTTACTGCATACTCAAATGAGTACTATGCTGGTTGTGTTGAATCATCAGCCAGGAACGGGCGAGAACTGTCGGATGTGTTGGCAGTTGCGTCATGCGGCAAGATCCCGTAGGGCCCGCGCCGAGGGCGCTGATCGGCTGCATCCAGCAATTGGATGTTCAGTGCCTGCTTGCCCTTGGCGCCATCCACCAGGTCGAAGCTCACACGGCTGCCTTGCTTCAAGGTGCGAAAGCCGGTCATCTGAATCGCCGAGAAGTGGGCAAAGATGTCCTCGCCGCCGCCCTCGGGCTCGATGAAGCCATAGCCTTTTGCGTCGTTAAACCACTTGACGGTGCCCTGTGCCATTTTTTCGCCCCCTCGTCCGCTGCCATGCAGCCGTGTCCTTGATTGTTTTATTCCTGCCTAGTTAGTCGGGAGGCTGGCATTGCCCGAGGCAGCCTGCCGATGATGCCTGGCGACGCAGCTGCAATAGTTGATCAAAGTTTGGGTATTTGAGAGGGATGTGTCAAGTCCTTGTCCAAAAATAGTTGTCCAATTTCTTAGACAAAGCCTGGACATACTGCGTTAAAGGCTGTTTGCAGATCAGTTTATGTTTTATAGGGCGCCTGCCGCAGCCCCTCTATCAATAAATTCGCACAGTGTGAGCGCTTGCTGACAGGTCGTGGCCCTAAGTCCAAGGGCGGCGTGAACCGATACTGCCTCGGAGCTAATTGCGTGTTCAGCGGCCAGTGAAAGTGCGAAGCACTCTAAAATTTCTGTATGTTGATTGAATTCAATCAGTCCCCTGGGGATCCCTCAACGCCACTGTTACCTGCACTGCCGGGCGGTGATGACCAGGCCGTGGTTGAAAGGCAGGATCAAAAGCTCGCACCCCCGCCGATGTATCAAGTGCTCATGCTCAACGATGACTTCACGCCCATGGAGTTCGTGGTTGCAGTACTGCAGCGTTTCTTCAACAAGGACGAAGAGACGGCCGTACAGATCATGTTGAAGGTGCATAACGAAGGCCGCGGTGTGTGCGGGGTTTATTCGCGTGACGTGGCCGTGACCAAGGTGGAGCAGGTGCAAGCTGCAGCGCGCAAGGCCGGCCACCCGCTGCAGTGTCTGATGGAAAAAATGTGAGCCGCCAAAGTTGCCATGCGGGTCTGGTGCAAGCAAGCCATGCTCCTGCGTCAACTTTCTCGCCACGGCGGCCTTGGAATTGTTTGCATTTGGCGCCAAGTAGAGTACAAATTCATCACTACGCAGCCCACACCGTCGTGGGGTATGTTTGTCTGGAGCTTAAGACATGATCGCGCAAGAGTTGGAAGTCAGCCTGCACATGGCGTTTGTCGAGGCCCGGCAGGCACGGCATGAGTTCATTACCGTAGAGCACTTGCTGCATGCCCTGCTCGACAACCCGTCTGCTTCCGAGGTGCTCAAGGCCTGTGGCGCGAACGTCGACGACCTGCGCAAGAGCCTGGCCAACTTCATCAAGGAAAATACGCCTGTGGTGCCCGGCACCGACGATGTGGATACGCAACCCACGCTCGGGTTTCAGCGTGTCATTCAGCGCGCGATCATGCACGTGCAAAGCACCGGTAACGGCAAGAAAGAGGTGACCGGCGCCAATGTACTGGTGGCGATTTTTGCCGAGAAGGATTCGCACGCGGTGTACTACCTGCACCAGCAGGGCATTACACGGCTGGACGTGGTCAACTACATCGCACATGGCATCAAGAAGAATGATCAGCCCGAGTCCGGCAAAGCTGGCGAGGGGCAGGGTGACGAGGAAGATGGCCGCAACGAGAAGGAAAGCCCGCTCGATCAGTTTACGCAGAACCTCAACCAGTTGGCACGTGATGGTCGCATAGACCCGCTGATCGGTCGCGAGATGGAGGTGGAGCGCGTGGTGCAGGTGCTGTGCCGCCGCCGCAAGAACAATCCATTGCTGGTGGGCGAGGCCGGGGTGGGCAAAACCGCGATTGCCGAGGGCTTGGCGTGGCGCATCACGCAAGGTGAGGTGCCCGAGGTGCTGACCGAAAGCACGGTGTATTCGCTCGACATGGGTGCACTGTTGGCGGGCACCAAGTACCGCGGCGATTTTGAGCAGCGCTTAAAGGCCGTGCTCAAGGTACTCAAGCAGAACAAGCACGCGATATTGTTCATCGACGAGATTCATACGCTCATTGGCGCGGGCGCGGCCTCGGGCGGCACGCTGGATGCCAGCAATCTGCTCAAGCCAGCACTGGCTTCGGGCCAGTTACGCTGCATTGGTGCCACTACCTTTACCGAGTATCGCGGCATTTTCGAGAAGGACGCAGCTCTGTCGCGCCGATTCCAAAAGGTGGACGTGACCGAGCCGAGCGTGGAGCAGACGATCGAAATCCTCAAGGGCCTGAAATCACGCTTTGAAGAGCACCACAACGTGAAATACGCTTCGGGTGCACTGCAGGCGGCGGCCGAGTTGAGCGCCAAGTACATCAACGACCGCCACTTGCCCGACAAGGCCATTGACGTGATCGACGAGGCCGGAGCGGCGCAGCGCATTTTGCCCAAGAACAAGCAGAAGAAAACCATCACGCGGCTGGAGGTGGAGGAAATCGTCGCCAAAATCGCGCGTGTGCCGGTACATAGCGTCACAAATGACGACCGCTCAAAACTCAAGAATCTGGACCGTGACTTGAAGAACGTGGTGTTCGGCCAGGACGCAGCCATCGACGCACTCGGCACGGCCATCAAGATGACGCGCGCAGGTTTGGGCAAACCCGAAAAGCCGATCGGCAGCTTTCTGTTCAGCGGCCCCACCGGCGTGGGTAAAACCGAGGTCGCGCGGCAATTGGCCTATATCCTGGGCATCGATCTGGTGCGCTTTGACATGAGTGAGTACATGGAGCGCCATGCAGTCAGCCGCCTGATCGGCGCGCCGCCCGGTTATGTGGGCTTCGATCAAGGAGGGCTGCTGACCGAGGCCATCACCAAAAAACCGCATGCCGTGTTGCTGCTTGATGAGATCGAGAAGGCGCACCCCGACATTTTCAGCGTGCTGCTGCAGGTGATGGACCACGGCACTCTGACCGATAACAACGGACGCAAGGCGGATTTCCGCAACGTGATCATCATCATGACCACCAACGCCGGCGCCGAGACGATGAACAAGTCCACGATTGGCTTCACCAACAAGCGCGAGCAGGGCGACGAGATGGGCGATATCAAGCGCCTGTTCACACCGGAGTTCCGCAACCGGCTCGACGCCATCATCAGCTTCAAGCCGCTGGACGAGCAGATCATCCTGCAGGTTGTC
>CAYSMM010000141.1:0-6551 GCA_964432095.1 uncultured Burkholderiaceae bacterium
TGGGCCAGCGCCAATTCGCCGTCGCTGGCTGATGGCGCCTCGTGCAGCACGACTTGAGGCAGCTCACGTGCCACGCGGTCGCGCAGCATGGCGTACTTGCGCATGGGAAAGCGGTGCCCTGCCGGCAGTGGCAGCACGAAATGGTCGCTGTAATAAGCGTTTAAGCGTGGCACCCCGCAAATATGCCATGCCCGTTGCGCAAGCTCCCGGGGCGATCGAACGAGGCAATCGGCGCACGGGGTTGAATCGGCAGTTTTGAGCACCCCCTCTAGTTTTGCTGCGTCGCAGCAAAAACCGCTTGACTTGTCACATTACGGCCCTAAACTACGCTTTGTGCGCTGCAACATTTCCGGATTGGCAAGCAGCGCGATTCCTTAAACGTACCAGCTGTCACACATCAGGAGTAGTCGTCATGTTGAACATGGATCAAGTCATCACCGCCCAAAAAGCCGCCCTCGAAACCGCCTATGGCACCGCCAGCCAGTTATTTGCGCGCGGCGAGAGCCTCGTCAACCTGAATCTGACCACCGCCAAGTCGGTCATGAGCGCTGCCGCGGCGCATGTTCATGAGACGCTGTCGGCCAAAGACCCCGCCTCCTTCCTGGCCGTGCAAACCGCCGCGCTGCAACCTGCGGGTGAGCAAGCGATGGCCTATGGCCGCGAAGTCATTGCCATTGCCCAGGCTACAGGCGCAGACCTGGCCAAGGCTTACGAAGAGCAATCTTCCAAGGCACAAGAGCAGGCCGCGGCCTGGTTTGACAGCGCTGCCAAAAACGCGCCCGCGGGTTTCGAAGGCGTGTTTTCGGCCAGCAAGTCGATGATCGACGCCAGCCAACGTTTTGCGGGCTACGCGCAGGACGCCGCCAGCAAGGCCGCCGGCATGTTTGACACCGCCGTCAAGCAGGCCAGCGCCACGGTCACGCCCATCGCCAAAACCAGCAAACGCCGCTAAGCATCACTGAATTTGGCGAGGTGTTCTCGCCGCGTAAGGGTGTCTCCTCGGTATCTTTGCGGATACCTAGTTTCAAGGCCGGTGCATGCACCGGCCTTTTTCTTGGGTGCTGCGCATGCCGTGTATGCTCGATTGCAGGCACAAGCGCGGCTCGTTCGCATTACGTTTTGCAGCGGCCCTGCAAAGCGCATTGCCATCGCATCTTTACTCCCACCTGCACAGCTAAAGCCGTACACTCACTTACCGATCAACAACAAGAGATTAGAGGCTCACCATGAAAGGCGATAGCAAGGTCATCGAATACATCAACGGTCAACTCCGTAACGAGCTCACGGCCGTCAACCAGTACTTTTTGCATTACCGCATGCTCAAGAACTGGGGTTTTGACCGTCTGGCCAAGAAAGAGTACGAAGAGTCGATCGGCGAGATGAAACACGCAGACCTGCTGATCGAGCGCTGCCTCACCATTGAAGGCCTGCCCAACCTGCAAGACCTGGGCAAACTGCTGATCGGCGAAGACGTACCTGAGATTTTGAAGTGCGACCTGCAGATGGAGCTGGCATCTCAGAGCTACGTCAAACAGGCCATCGCACACTGTGAAGCCGTGCGCGACTATGTCAGCCGCGAGATCTTCGAAAAGATTCTCGAAGACACCGAGGAGCATATCGACACCCTCGAAACTCAGCTCGAGCTGATCGGCAAGGTCGGCCTGCAGAACTTTCTGCAGTCGCAGATGGAGCCCGTGTCAAGCTAACCCTTGCGCTGCTGGCGGCAGGTCACCCCCCATCGACCGCCGCCCGTCCCGCTCCGTGCGGTCAATCGCTCATATCGTCTGACTTTCCCCGCATTACACCCTCCAGCCGTATCTATTTTCTTGCGCCACTTGACAACACGCGAACTTTATTTGATAATTATTCTCATTCGCGTTGTCCACTCACTCCGCTTGCGGAAACTCAAAATACCACCGAATGCCATGATCGTTTGCGTTTGTCATGCCGTGACCGACAAGCAGATTCGTAACTGCGCGCGCCTTGGCTGCACATCAGTCGATGCACTGAGTTTCGAGCTAGGCGTAGGCACACAGTGCGGCTGCTGCAAGGAATTTGCTGCACAGGTACTGGCCGAGGAACATGGCACCGCCGGGCGTGCTGCAACGACTTTCACAATGCCACTAGCCTTACGACACGCGCAAGCTGCCTAGTCAACTGATGATTGATGAATAACAATATAGTCTAACGAGTATTAAGTATTACCTTTAACCAGGAATACCAGACAATGCATTTTACTAGTTGCAGTATAATTAGATTCGACCTGCACACCGCCAGCTAGCACAGGCAGGTTGATATCGACAGTTTCATCGTGGGCGCCCCTCCTGTAGGGGCATTGATGCGCAAGCCAGGCTAACCAGCCAGCGCAGTTTTTTCATCTCCACCTCTCCCCTTGCAGTGCGCCGTGCTGGCTGCACCAAACTGAGTTTGCGTATGCTGTGCGGCGTGCAGGCGCTTGTCGCTGTGCCCTGCCCCCAGTGCATCAAAGGAACCAGCCCGCCATGAACGCAAACCAACTGCCTTACAGCAACATTCGCATGGTGGAATTCACCCACATGGTGATGGGCCCCACTTGCGGCATGTTGATGGCCGATCTCGGGGCCGAGGTCATCAAGGTGGAGCCTCCCAAAGGCGACAACACACGCCGCCTGCTCGGGTCGGGCGCGGGGTTTTACCCGCTGTTCAACCGTAATAAAAAGTCTCTGACACTCGACCTCAAAACCCCGATGGGCCGTGAGGCGGCGCATAAGCTGGTGGCCACCGCCGACATCGTGAGCCACAACTTCCGCCCCGAAACCATGGCTGAGCAGGGCCTGGATTACGACACGCTCAAGGCAATCAACCCTAGACTTATTTACGTCGAGCTGCGCGGCTTTTTGCCCGGCCCGTATGAGCACCGCACCGCGCTCGATGAAGTGGTGCAGATGATGGGCGGCCTGGCCTACATGACGGGCCCTGTGGGCCAGCCGCTGCGTGCGGGCTCCAGCGTCAACGACATCATGGGTGGCATCTTTGGTGCAGTTGCTGCAATGGCGGCTTTACGCGAGCGCGAGCAAACCGGCCTGGGGCAAAAGGTGCAAAGCGCGCTGTTTGAGAACAACATCTTCCTGGTGGCGCAGCACATGCTGCAATACGCGGTGACGGGTGTGCCGGCCGAGCCCATGCCTAACCGCATCTCGGCCTGGGGCGTGTACGACGTATTCACCGTGAAAGATGGTGAACAGATTTTCCTGTGCGCCGTCAGCGACAAGCAGTGGGAGGTGTTCTGCCGCGTACTGAACCTGCCCGATTTGTTTGCGGACCCGCGCTATGCAAACAACAACGCGCGCGTGCGCGAGCGGCCCACCTTGATTGCCGAGTTGCGTCATCGGCTGCAACACCGCAGCGCCGCCGAACTCGCACAGATTTTTGAAGCCAACGGTCTGCCCTACGCGCCCATCAACCGACCCGAAGACTTGATGAACGATCCGCACCTCACCGCCACTGGCGGGCTGGCGCCCATCTCGCTGCCGGATGGACGCATCACCAACACGCTGCTGTTTCCGTTTACGCTGCACGGCAAACAGCCCGGTGTGCGCATGAACCCGCCCAGGCTCGGAGAGCACAGCGCCGCGTTGCTGCAGGAGCTCGGGTACGACGCCGATGCCATCGAGCAACTCACAGGCAGCGCTGTCTGAGGCTCAAACCTCGGCCACATGCCGGCTTGTGCCGCACTACACACCCAACCGGCTGCTTCAGCAGTTGAAATTGCCTTCCGCTATGTAAAATAGCAGCTGTCTCATTGCATACACAAACCGCCCCGCGCACTGGGGTAAAGCGAAGCCTCATGCCCAGACCCAAAGCCTCCTCTGCGATGCCCGCTTCGAGCAAGGCACACTCAGCTGCCGCCGCAGCAATTGCCACGACCAAGCCCGCCATTCAGGTGATCGAGCGCATGTTTGCGTTGCTGGATGTACTGGCGCAGCACCCCGACCCCGTGAGCCTCAAGGAGTTGGGCGCGGCCACGGGACTGCACCCCTCCACGGCGCACCGCATCCTCAACGACCTGGTCACCGGCCGCTTGGTCGAGCGGCCCGACCCCGGCAGCTACCGCCTGGGCATGCGGCTGCTGGAGTTGGGCAATATGGTGAAGGCACGGCTGGATGTGCGCGACAACGCGATCGGCCCGATGCGCGAGCTACACCGGCTGATTCATCAGCCCGTCAATTTGTCGGTGCGGCAAGGCGACGAGATCGTCTACATCGAGCGCGCTTATAGCGAGCGCAGCGGTATGCAGGTGATACGCGCCGTAGGCGGCCGCGCACCGCTGCACCTCACCAGCGTGGGCAAGCTGTTCCTGAGCGTGGATGAGCCCTCGCGCGTGCGTGCGTATGCTGCCCGCACGGGCCTTGCAGGCCACACCAAGAACAGCATTACCGATGTCACGAAACTCGAACGCGAGCTGTCGAAGATTCGTGCCTACGGCGTCAGCCGTGACGACGAGGAGCTTGAGCTCGGCGTGCGCTGCATGGCAGCGCCGATCCGCGACGACAGCGGCAAGCTCGTGGCAGGCCTGTCGATCAGTGCACCAGCCGACCGGCTGGACGAAGCCTGGCTCATCAAGCTCACCGACGTGGCGTTGAAGATTTCGCAGTCGCTGGGCTATCGTGCCGAGGCTGAGTAGCCGCTATGGTTTCAATGATACTGCTGACAGTTTAGTGCCGTCTCTGGTCGCCCATAAACCAGTAATAACCGTTTACTTTATGGAGTATCAGCCTCAATGATGCTCTAAGCCCTGCATGCCGCGTGGCTTTCGTGCACTCAACCTCAAGACACGATCTTCAGCACTGTGGGAGCAGTGGGTGTGGTGGTTTCACGCGCAGGTACACGCGCCGGCTCGATCGTTGCAGGCGGTGTGGCGGGTGCTGCCGGGGTAAGCACAGCAGGTGGTGCGAGGTTGCTTGCCGCGCTCGGCGCTGCTTGCATGGGTTGCACCGTTTGCGGGGTTGGTGTGGTGAGTGTGGTCGTAGCCGGAACGTTGAACACCGCAGGCTCGACAGCCGGTTGCGCGTTCGACGCGCGCAAAATGCTTGCGGGTGATACCGAAGCGGCGGGTGCGGTAAACACAGCAGGGGCCACAGCCGCCGCCGAGGTGCGCGAATCCTCGATCCACTTGCGAATGCGGCTGGCATCGCCAAAGCGCGACAGCTTGCTCACAGAGTCGAGAAACACCATGATCATGGCGCGGCCGTTGATATAGGTTTGCATCACCAGGCACGCGCCGGCCTCGCTGATGAAGCCGGTTTTCTGCAGGCTGATCTGCCAGTCGGGGCTGGCGACCAAACGGTTGGTGTTGCCAAAACGCAGGTTGCGCCCGCTGGCCGATGCAATCTCCAGCCCGTCGGTGTCGGTGGAGTAGCGGCGGATCAGCGGGTAGGTGTTGGCTGCCTTCACCAGGCTGGCCAAGTCGCGCGCACTGGAGCGGTTGCGGTTAGACAAGCCCGTGGGCTCGGTGAAGTGCGTGTCTTTCATGCCCAGCATCGCGGCCTTGATGTTCATCGCCTTGACGAATGCCGCCTCGCCGCCGGGGTAATGCCGGCCCAACGCATGCGCTGCGCGGTTCTCTGACGACATCAACGCCAGATGCAGCATCTCCGCACGGCTCAGGCGCGTGCCCAGTTGCAGGCGCGACGAGGTGCCCTTCTCGCGGTCGATCTCGGCGTCATTGATCTCGATGACTTCGTTCAAATCCTGCTGCGCGTCCAGCACCACCATGGCCGTCATCAGCTTGGTGATAGAAGCAATCGGTAACACGGCGTCGGCATTCTTGCTCACCAGCACCTCGCTGGTAGCGTCGTCCATCACAAAAGCCACACTCGATTTCAGCTCCAGCGGATCTTGCGTGTTGTGCAGCCCCGCCAACTGGCCCAGGCTGGGCTTGGGCGGCGGCGGGGGCAGCAAGGCCACCCGTACCCAACGGCCACGGCTGTCGCGCACGCGCTTGTAGGCAATCTTCTGGCCGCTGCGGCTTTTGTATGTCAACCCCTTTGCTGCCTTGCTGGCTGCGCCGCGGGCAGCTACGGCCTTGGCACCTTGGGGTGCCTTCGCTGTTTTGGCCACATGCGCGGCCTTGCTGGATGACTTGGAAGCTGTAACTTTCTTTTGCTGCCGTGCATCTGCCACGGGTGCCAGCGCCAATGCGCACACCACCAGCATGACAAGACGATGAACAGATTTAAAGCTTTGGTCGAACATGGGCGGCACGGCAAGTTGGCGTCAGTTCAATTCGCGCGACTGTATCTGACGGTAAAACGTGAGTCAATACAACAATTTAGGGGCTTTTCCTAGTAATCGCTTGAACTAGGCAATGGCCTGCATTGATTTCCAATGGCTTTTACCCATGCAATCGGCATACCCAGTTTGAGGGATGCGGGGTTTAGCGCGATTTGGAATGCTCAATCGCACGGTCGCAGGTGCCCAGACAGCCCCGCAACCTTCAAAGGCCAATGGTCAAGCAGCAGTTGTAGCGGGCTTGCTAGCTAGCTCGGTGGCCAGGATTGCAATTCAAGCTG
>CAYSMM010000142.1:0-5068 GCA_964432095.1 uncultured Burkholderiaceae bacterium
CTGCTGGAAAAACCCGCTGACAATCCTTTCCTTGAGCGCTTCTATCAAGATCGCACGCGCTATGCGCTGCCCACACAGCTCACGTTCTTGTTTGAACGCGTCGATCAGTTTCGCGCGGCAGCACAAGGCGAGCTGTTCTCCACGCGGCTGGTGAGCGACTTTCTGTTCGACAAAGACGCGCTGTTTGCCAAGCTCACCTTATCGCAAGTCGAGTTTGAGTTCTACACACGCGCGTTTCAGCATTTGCAACCGGAGGTGCCCACGCCCGATTGCGTGATCCTGCTGCGCGCGTCTGTGCCCCAGCTCATGCAACGCATCGCCCAGCGCGCGCGTGCCATGGAACATCACATCGACGAGGCCTATTTGGTGCAATTGTGCGCGGAGTACAACCGCTACTTTGATCAGTACGACCGCGCACCGCTGCTGGTGGTGGACACCGAGGCGTTCAACCCGGCAGAAAGCGCGCAGCACTTCAATGATTTACTGGCCTCACTCGCACTGCTGCGTCACACGCGGCGCTGGGTACTCGCGCCCGATCAACAAGACATCACCACATGAGCATTGCGCAGGCCACACTCGACGCTTTCTCTCGCCTGGCAACTGGCGATCTGATGTTGTGGACCACGGTGTGGATCTCGCTCAAAACGAGTGCGCTGGCGCTGATGATTGCCGCTGTGCCCGCCGTATGGTTGGCCTATGCGCTGGCATTCACACAATTCCGCGGCCGCAAGGCATTGATGGTGCTGGTGCAAGCCTCGCTCGCCTTGCCGACCGTGCTGATCGGCCTGATCTTGTTCTTGCTGCTGTCACGCAGTGGCCCGCTCGGCAGATTCGACCTGCTGTTCACTCAGCCCGGCCTGGTGATGGGCCAGGCCATTCTCGGTCTACCTCTGGTGGCCGCTTTCTTGATGGCGGTGTTCAAAGGCAGCGAAGTGCGGCTGATGGAAACCGCCATCACGCTGGGTGCAGGGCGCTGGATGCGGCTGATCACCGTCATCAAGGAGTTGCGCTTTGGCGTGCTCGCTGCGCTCGTCACCGGCTTTGGGCGGGTCATCTCTGAAGTCGGCTGCGCGCTGATGATCGGCGGCAATATCGAGGGCCATACACGTACGATGACGACCGCCATTGCGCTTGAAACCGGCAAGGGTGATTTTTCACAAGGCATAGCGCTGGGCATCGTGCTGCTCGTCATTGCGCTAGGGCTCAATGTGCTCACGACATACTTACAGCCGTCTGGCGAAGGGCGCCGCGCATGAGCCCGGCCCAACCACTGCTGACGGTGCGTGGCTTGCGCGTGCAACTGGGCGGCCGCCAGTTGCTGGACATCGGCGAGTGGACAGTGCATGCCGGCGAGGCGCAGGCCATCACCGGTGACAACGGCACCGGAAAAACCACGCTGCTCAAAATCGTTGCTGGGCTCGAGCCTGCTACACCTCAGAGCCTGGAGTTCGGTGGGCAAGTGCTCACGCAACCCATCTTGCCGCGCGACTTTCCGCAGGCATGGCGCCGCCGCATGGTGTACGTGCATCAGCAGCCCTACATGCTGCGGGGCTCGGTGCAACATAACGTAGGTTATGCGCTGCGCGCCTGGGGCTTGCCAGCAACTGAGAGTGAGGCGCGCATCAGTGCAGCGTTGCAGTGGGCCAGGCTAGCCACACTGGCCAGACGTGATGCGCAGGTGTTGTCTGGCGGCGAGCGTCAGCGTCTTGCGCTAGCGCGCGTACACGCGCTTGCGCCGGATTTGTGGCTGCTCGACGAGCCTACCGCAAACCTCGACGGCGCAAGCCGCGAAGGGGTGATCGAGCTCATCACGCAGCTCACGGCCAGCGGCGTCGCGGTGGTCGTGGTGTCACACGACCGCGACTTACTCGCCCGCGCTCAACTCAAGCGCTACTGCTTGCAAGACGGCCAGTTGCTTGACCCGTCAAGCCCTTCACGCGATCACCGATCGGGGACATGAGGCGACTGCGGCTCAAGCACTAGCGGCTGATCTTGCGAGCTTCCTCGATTTGCCACTCAAAAAACTTTTGAAAACCAAACGCGATCGACGCCATAGTGAGCGTAGTGCCAACCAACAGGCAGGCGATCACCGGCAGGATGGATGCCCAGCCCGAGCGTGCCACGGGCTGGCCGGCATTGAAGCGGGCATTGAATGCATCATCATCCATCAAACCGTACACGATTCCGCCCAGCATACCGGCCGCCATTACCAGGCCGAAGATGGGCAGCAGCGCCCAAGCCACTTTGTCGTCTTGGCCTAAGTTCATGAACCGCGCCACCCCCGCTGCACCCAGCCAGAAAAACGGCCAGTGCGCCCAGGCCCATACGTCTTTGAAGCCGTGCAGATAGAAGCGGTGAACCCCTAGCCCTCCCCCCACCAAGGCCAGTGCTGCTACCACAGATTTGTGTTTTCCCACGTGCCAAGCCTTTGTTTTCAGCGGTTTACGCTATAATGCATAGTTTACCGAAGCGCAGTGTCTCGCGCTTCACTGAGGGTCAAGCAGCGCCGGATTTTCCTTGTGCTGCTGCCCGCCCGGCCTCAAGGCTGCTGTGTTTACTGCTCCAAACGCACCCTTGGCCGTCAATCACTGTTAGAAGATACATAGTTCGAGGACATCATGGTTGTGATCCGTTTGGCCCGCGGTGGCTCCACTCACCGCCCTTTCCACCACGTCGTCGTGACGGACAAGCGTCAGCGCCGCGATGGTGGGGTGATCGAGCGCGTCGGCTTTTTCAACCCGTCTGCCAAAGACGGCGAAGAAGGCTTGCGCCTTGCCATAGACCGTTTGAATTACTGGACGAGTGTGGGCGCTCAGCTCTCCCCCACGGTGGCGCGCCTATTCAAGCAGGCGCAAGCCAAAGCCGCCAAGTAAATAGCGCGCTGCAGCAATGCACCGGGGCGCCGCCAATCAGGCTGCGCCCCGTTTTCATTGGCGCCTGGTTAACCACAGCGCTCATATTCAGCATGAACAGCAAAACTCCCTCCTCACCCAACACTGCCAGCACTGTCGGTACTGCGGCACAGAGTATTGCGCTTGCACCCTGCGCCGATGGCGATTGGCCGGCCGATGCGGTGGAGGTGGGCCGAGTCATTGACGCCTACGGCATCAAGGGCATGGTGAAGGTAGCCCCTGCGTCGGCCGACGCTGCTGCGCTGCTGTCAGCCAGCACCTGGTTTGTGGAGCATGGTTTACCACGCCCCCAGCGCTACGCAGTGCAAACCAGCCACAGAAAGCTGCATGCAGGCGCTGTGGTGGCGCTTGCCAAGGGAGTGGCAGACCGCACACAGGCCGAGATGCTGCGCGGCGCACTCATCTATGTGAGCCGGGCCGACTTCCCGCCTGCGCGCGAAGGCGAGTACTACTGGGTCGATCTCATCGGCCATGCCGTCGTCAACCAGCAGGGCGTGGCACTGGGCACGGTGGCAGGCCTGATCGACAATGGCGCACAAGGCGTGCTGCGCGTAAGCTACACCACTGCGCAAGCCAAGGGCGGCCCGCGCGAAGCCGAGCACCTCATTCCATTTGTGGCGCAGTACGTGATCGATGTGGCGATGGATAAACGCACCATCACAGTCGATTGGCAAATAGATTACTCATAGCAGTTTATGCATGTTACTGGACTTCAGAAAACCAGTAATGCACTTATACTAATAACAGTATACGAATCATGCGGTTTGATGTCATCACTATCTTCCCCGAGATGATCGATCAGGCGGTGCGCCACGGCGTGATTCGCCGCGCGTTCACGCAGGGCATCGTGCTCAAGTGCTGGAACCCGCGTGACTTCGCCACCGACAACTACCGCACCATCGACGACCGGCCCTACGGCGGCGGGCCGGGCATGGTGATGCTGGCCGAGCCGCTCAAAGGTACGGTGCACGCCATCAAGGCGCAATGGCAAGCCGAGCAATTGCCCCCGCCCAAGGTGATCTTGTTTTCGCCCGCAGGCAAGCGACTGGAGCAAAGCCGCGTGATGGAGCTGGTGAAATCGCCGGGCGCCATTCTGCTTTGCGCGCGTTACGAGGGTGTCGATCAGCGCTTCATCGACGCGCATGTGGACGAAGAGCTGAGCCTCGGCGACTATGTGCTGTCGGGCGGCGAGCTACCGGCGCTGGTGCTCATCGACGCGGTGGCACGTCACTTGCCCGGCGTGCTGGGCGACGAGCAGTCGGCCGTGCAAGAAAGCTTCAGCATCGCTGGCGGCGGGCTTTTAGACTGGCCGCACTACTCGCGGCCCGAGCAACTGCATGAGGGCGAAGTGCCACAGGTGCTGCTGTCGGGCAACCACGCCGCAATCGCGCGCTGGCGGCGCGAGCAGGCGTTGCGCCTCACCGCCGAGCGCCGGCCCGAGCTGCTGAGCGCTGCCCGCCAGGCCGGTGAGTTGTCAGCACAAGACGAAAAATTTCTTAAGTCCTTGAATTTGCTATAATTTGGAGCTTTACCGATCCTCTGCCCAGCCCGCCCGGATAGGCCTTGCGGGATACAACGTCGGCACGATCGAATTGAGGACATCATGGATCTGATCCGCACTCTGGAGCAAGAAGAAATTGCTCGCCTGGGCAAAACGCTGCCCGAATTCGCCCCTGGCGATACCGTCATCGTCAACGTCAACGTGGTTGAAGGCAATCGTAAGCGCACACAGGCTTATGAAGGCGTGGTGATTGCCAAGCGTAATCGCGGCCTGAACTCCAGCTTCATCGTTCGCAAGGTCTCGGCAGGCGAAGGCGTTGAGCGTACCTTCCAGACCTATTCGCCGCTGATCGCGTCGATCGAAGTCAAGCGCCGCGGTGATGTACGCCGCGCCAAGCTCTACTACCTGCGTGACCGCAGCGGCAAGAGCGCGCGCATTAAGGAAAAGCTCGCGCACAAGCAGCCCGTCAAGGCGCAGTAAAGCTTTCGAGAGTTTGTCCTGGCGGCTTTTCGCCGGCACACGAAGGGCGCCACGTGCGCCCTTTTGTTTTGCTGCAAACGCTGCCTGCACTCCTGCATGCACCCCGTTGCAATGGGAGAATTCACAGAAACAAAGGTTCTACTCGCATATTCCCATGGCTCTATCGTTTGACCCT
>CAYSMM010000142.1:5078-6551 GCA_964432095.1 uncultured Burkholderiaceae bacterium
AGCCGTGCCGGATGCCACGCTCCAAGTGGCCGCATTGCGCGAGCGCTTCGCCAACCCACCCGCATGGGAGCCTGAGATTCGCGCGGAGCCCAACTTCTTCAGCCGCGAGCCGCGTGAGGCTGCCGTGCTCATGCCGGTGGTTCAGCATCCTGGCGCACCGACCGTGTTGCTGACGCAGCGCTCCGATCATTTGCATGACCACGCCGGGCAGATCAGCTTTCCAGGCGGACGACGTGACCCGCAGGACGAGAGCCTGATTCACACCGCACTGCGCGAAACGCACGAGGAGATTGGCCTTGCAGCCGAGCACATCGACGTGATCGGCCAGTTACCTCAGTACACCACCGGCACGGCCTATCACGTCACCCCGGTCGTCGCGCTGGTGCGGCCGGGCTTTCGCTTGAAGCTCGACGAATTTGAAGTGGCCGAAGCCTTCGAGGTGCCGCTCGCATTCTTGATGAACCCCGCCAACCATCGCATGCATGAAGTGCAACTGGCCAGCGGTCGGCGTAACTTTTACTCTATGCCTTACGAAAACAATGTCGACAGGCCTTACTTCATCTGGGGCGCCACGGCCGCAATGCTCCGTAATCTTTATCACTTCCTGTCAGCGTAACGTCGAGAGGCGAACGGCATCCCTTCTGCTGGCCGATGCGCTTGCAGCAATGCCTGTGAGCGATACCGCTATAGTGCAGCCATGAGTTTCGTCGCAGCACTCATTGCCTTACTGCTCGATCAAGTGCGCCCACCAGCGCACGCGCATCTGGCCGAGCGCGCCGCGCAGGTGTGGGTGCGCGCGATGCTGCATTGGGGCGACACAGGCCAGCCTGCGCATGCACGCTGGCTTGCGGGTTTTGCCATCGTGCTTCCGGTGGCCGCGGCGTGGGCCGTGGAGTTTGCGCTATCACGGCTCAACCCCGTGCTCAGTTGGCTGTGGACAGTCGCAGTGCTGTACGTATGCCTCGGTTTTCGGCAGTTCTCCAGTGGGTTTGGCGCGGTACGTGCGGCGCTGGAAGTCAAGGATATTGATGCTGCACGTGCCGCCTTCGAGCGCTGGACGCAGATCAAGCCCGGCCTGATGTCGCAGCAGCAACTGACCGAGTCCGCTGCGTCTTACGGTATTGTGCAGACGCACCGCCACGTGCTGGCGCCGCTGTTTGCCTTCATCTGCCTGCCCAGCGTCGCCGGCCCTGTGCTGTACCGTGTGGCAGAGTTATGCGCGTCGCCACGCGCCAGTGCGAGCCCGGCATTCACCAACGCTTGTTCTACCGTGCTTAGCATCATGGAGCTGGTGGCCACACGCATCAGCGCAGCGGGCTTTGCGATCGTCGGCCATTTTGAAGAGGCGGCAAGTGCATGGCGCAACTGGAACATCACCGGCGGGGGTGGCAGCCCCATGCGATGGCTGCTAGCCGTGGCCTACGGCGCGCTGGTGGTGCGCACTGAGGCAACGACGCAAGAATCAGCTGTTGA
>CAYSMM010000143.1:0-6550 GCA_964432095.1 uncultured Burkholderiaceae bacterium
ATGAAGGACGGCGTGATCGCCGACTTCACCGTCACCGAGCAGATGTTGAAGCAGTTCATCCGCATGGTGCACGACAGCAAGCTGTTCAAGCCCAACCCGCGCATCATCATTTGCGTGCCCTGCGGCTCAACTCAGGTCGAACGGCGCGCAATCCGCGAATCCGCGCTCGGCGCAGGCGCCAGCGAGGTATACCTGATCGAGGAACCGATGGCCGCAGCCATTGGCGCCGGCCTGCCGGTGAGCGAAGCCTCTGGCTCCATGGTGGTGGACATCGGCGGTGGCACCACCGAAGTGGGCGTCATCTCGCTGGGCGGCATGGTGTACAAGGGCAGCGTACGCGTGGGCGGCGACAAGTTCGACGAAGCCATCATCAACTACATCCGCCGCAACTACGGTATGTTGATCGGCGAGCCGACGGCCGAGATGATCAAAAAGGAAATCGGCTCTGCCTTCCCCGGCAGCGAGGTGAAAGAGATGGAAGTCAAGGGGCGTAATCTTTCCGAAGGCGTGCCACGCAGTTTCACCATCAGCAGCAACGAGATTCTTGAAGCGCTGACCGATCCGCTGAACCAGATCGTCTCCAGCGTCAAAAACGCGCTGGAGCAAACGCCGCCCGAGCTGGGCGCAGACATCGCCGAACGCGGCATGATGCTCACCGGCGGCGGCGCGCTGCTGCGCGACCTCGACCGCCTGCTGGCCGAAGAAACCGGCTTGCCGGTGCTGGTGGCCGAGGACCCGCTCACCTGCGTAGTGCGCGGCTGCGGCATGGCGCTGGAGCGTATGGACCGGCTCGGCTCAATTTTCACCAATGAGTAATCCCTATCACTCGCCGAAGACGCATAGTCATGCGAGTAAACAGCCTTATTTGACCATCTGCAAACCAGTAACTGTGCTATAGTCTGCGGAGTACTATCTCAATCGGCCGCACTCCGAACTTTGGGATTTCGTTGTTGTGGACTTAAGCCGAACGCCACCGCCGTTTTTCAAGCAAGGGCCGTCTGCTATAAGCCGGCTCGTTTTCTTTTCCGCACTCGCCTTGCTTCTCATGGTGGCTGACGAGCGGCTGAAAGTCACGGGCCCCATTCGCGCGGTGCTGGCAGCAGTACTGACGCCGGTGGAATCGGCGCTGCGCTGGCCGGTGGATCGCACCGTCAGCGCCACGCGCGACGTGCAGGCGCTGCGTGACGCGCAGCGTGAGCGCGACGAGGCTAACGCCCGCGCACGCGAGTACGCGCAGCGCGCGCAGGGCGCCGAGTCACTGGCTGCCGAGAACGCGCGGCTGCGTGCGCTGCTCAACCTCAAGCCGCAGCAACCCGCCGCAGCCATTGCCGGGCAGATCGTGCACGAAAGCCGCGACCCGTTCTCGCGCAAGTTCGTGCTCAACAAAGGCAGCACGCAGGGCATCGAGGCCGGCATGCCGGTGATAGACGAGCTCGGGCTGATCGGCCAGGTGACGCGCGTTTATCTGGCATCTAGCGAGGTGACGGTGATCACCGACAAAGACATGGCTGTACCGGTGCAAAACACTCGTACGGGCGTGCGCAGCATTGCATACGGCGACGCGTCGGCTGCGCGCACGCTTGAGCTGCGCTTCATGGCCACCAATGCAGACGTGCAAGAGGGCGACCTGCTTGTGACCAGCGGCCTCGACGGTATCTACCCCGCGGGCCTGGCGGTGGCCAAAGTCACGAGCGTGGAACGGCGGGCCGAGTCGGCGTTTGCGCGCATCCTGTGCACGCCCTTGTCGGGGCTGGATCGTGGCCGTCACGTGCTGGTGCTGCCGCTGGCCGGCGCCGAAGTGCCGCCCACGCCCGGCCTGAGCAGCGAGACGAAGAAGGCCGAGCGCGCCGCGCGCCCGCGTCCCGGTCAAAGCGACAAGCGCGAACAGGAGAAGCGCTGATGGCCGCGCAATTGGACAGCAGCCCGCGCCGCTCGCTCGAGCCAGAGTACCTGTTGCTGCCCGTGAACCCGTGGTTCATCTGGGCCACGCTGCTGGTGGCGCTGGCGCTCAACTTTTTACCCTGGGGGCGGCAGCCCTGGCTGCCCGACTGGGTGGCCATCGTGCTGGTGTTCTGGAACGTGCATCAGCCGCGCCGTGTCGGCATGGGCGCGGCCTTCGTGTTTGGTTTGCTGATGGACGTGCACTCTGGCGCGCTGCTCGGCCAACATTCGCTGGCGTACTCGCTGCTGAGCTACTTTGCAATTGCGATTCACCGCCGCTTGCTGTGGTTTACCATGGGCACGCAGGCGCTGCACGTGCTGCCCTTGTTTGCTGCCGCGCATGCCACCACCGCCGTGATTCGGCTCGTTGCTGATGGTTTGTGGCCAGGCTGGAGTTACCTGCTCGCGCCGGTCGCCGAGGCTGCGCTGTGGCCAGTGGTGAGCTTCATGTTGCTTGCGCCGCAACGCCGCCCGCCTGACCCAGACGAAAACCGCCCGGTGTTGTAAGCCGCCTGGCGCCAGGTCACGAACGGACGCAAAATGACATGCTTAGATGCCATACAGGCAACAAAATCGGTTTTTCTTAATACTGTATTGAGTAATTTGCTTTTAATAATCATAAATAAACCAGTAACGGCATATTACATATAAGAGTATGTGTTGATTGGTGATCCACAAACGGTAAGGCATTGAGTCATGATTGAACTGCGCAACGTCGAGCGTGATCTGTCGCGCTTTCGCAGCCGCCTGCTGGTGGCCACCGCAGTCATCGTGCTCATGCTCGGCGTGCTCGCTGCGCGGCTGGTATGGCTGCAAGTGCTCAAGCATGAGGAGCTGTCCACGCAGGCCGAGGACAACCGCACTTCGGTGGTGCCCATCGTGCCCAATCGCGGCCTGATTCTCGACCGTAACGGCGTGGTGCTGGCCACCAACTACTCGGCCTACACACTGGAGATCACGCCGTCCAAAGTGACCGACGTCGAACGGTTGATCGACGAGTTGGCGCAGGTGGTGGAGATCACGCCGCGCGACCGCCGCCGCTTCAAGAAGCTGCGCGATGAGTCCAAGAGTTTTGAGTCACTGCCGATTCGCACCCGGCTGACCGACGACGAGGTGGCGCGCTTTGCTGCGCAGCGCTTCCGGTTTGCCGGTGTGGAGATCAAGGCGCGGCTGTTCAGGCAGTACCCGCTGGGCGAAAGCGCGGCGCATGTCATCGGCTACATCGGGCGCATGAGCCAGAGCGAGAAAGAGCGGCTGGAAGATGAGCCCGACGAGGTGCAGGCCAACTATCGCGGCACCGACTACATTGGCAAGCAAGGCATAGAGCAGAAGTACGAGCGCGAGTTGCACGGCCTCACAGGCTTTGAGGAGATGGAAGTCTCTGCGGGTGGCCGCGCGGTACGAAAGCTCGCGGCCAACAAGTCCACCCCGGGCAGTACGCTGCTGCTGTCGCTGGATATTCGCCTGCAGCAACTCGTGGAAGATTTGTTCGGCGATCGGCGTGGTGCGCTCGTGGCGATCGATCCGCGCAACGGCGAGGTGCTGGCCTTCGTGTCCAAGCCCACGTTCGACCCAAACCTGTTCGTCGACGGCATCGACACCGAAAGCTGGAAAGAGTTGAACGAGTCGATCGACAAACCGCTGCTCAACCGCCCGCTCAACGGCCGCTATCCACCCGGCTCGACGTACAAGCCCTTCATGGCCATGGCAGCGCTTGCCAGCGGCAAGCGTAACGTCAACACCGTCGTGAATGACCCCGGCTATTACATGTTTGGCAATCACCGTTTTCGCAGCCACGGCGACAGCGGCTTGGGCGCAGTGGACTTGCACCGTTCCATCGTCAAGTCGTCCAACGTGTACTACTACTCATTGGCCAACGAGCTGGGCGTGGACGCGATTCACGACTACATGAAGCCGCTGGGCTTTGGCCAGCTGACCGGCATCGATCTGATCGGTGAAAGCGCCGGCGTGCTGCCCTCCACCACCTGGAAGCGTAATTACTATCGCCGGCCCGAGCAGCAAAAATGGTACGCCGGTGAAACCATCAGCCTGGGCATCGGTCAGGGCTACAACAGCTTCACCATGCTGCAACTGGCCAGCGCCACCGCCACACTCGTGGCCGGCGGGCAGCGCTTTCGCCCGCGACTGCTGCGCGAGGTTGAAGACTCGCTCACGCGTGAGCGCAAGCCCGTGCCACCCGAAGCGTTGCCACCGATTGACATGCGGCCCGAGCATACTGCGGCCGTCAAGCGCGCGCTGTTCGCGGTGACGCAAGAGGGCACGTCTGCCGGCGTATTCCGTGGCGCGGAATACTCAAGCGGCGGTAAGACAGGCACGGCACAGGCTGTGACCATCAAGCAAAACGAGCGCTACAACGCCGCCAAAATGGCCGAGCATCAGCGCGATCACTCTCTGTACATCGCATTTGCACCGGCGGAGTCACCTAGCGTTGCGCTTGCCGTGATTGTGGAAAACGCGGGCTTCGGCGCGCAGGCCGCCGCGCCGATTGCACGTAAGGTATTCGACTACCTGCTGCTGAACAAGGTGCCCAGCGAAGCCGAGATCGTGGCCATGAACGGCGGGGTCAAGCCGCAGGCAAGCGCTTTGTACCTGCCCCCAATGGGAACTAAAAACGTCGCCAGCACAGCCCATCCCACTGCCGCTGCGGTGGTGTCTGGTGGGCAGCGGTAGCTGACATGGCCGCAGTGATTCAAAAACGCAGTTGGTGGAGCCATACCCGCGCCTTGCTGCAAGGCTTTGACGGGCCACTGGCTATTTCGTGGCTACTGATCGCAGGCATCGGCCTCGTCACAGTGTATTCGGCCGGTTACGACTTCCCCGGGCGGTTTCAAGACCACATGCGCAACCTGCTGATTGCGGTGTTGGTGATGTTCCTTGTGTCGCAACTGCCGCCACAACGGCTGATGCAGGTAGCCGTGCCGCTATACACCGCAGGGCTTGCGCTGCTGATCGCGGTGGCACTGTTTGGCATCGTCAAAAAAGGCTCGCGCCGCTGGGTGAACATCGGCGTGGTCATTCAGCCCAGCGAGATCATGAAAATCGCCATGCCGCTGATGCTGGCCTGGTGGTTTCAAAAACGCGAAGGTGCCATCCGGCTGCTCGACTTTGCCGTGGCGGTGCTCATCTTGCTGGTGCCCACACTGCTGATCGCGCGGCAGCCTGACCTGGGCACGTCCGTCCTGGTGTTTTCTTCAGGCGCATATGTCATCTTCTTTGCCGGTTTGTCTTGGCGCATCATCGCAGCGCTGGGCCTGGGTTTTGCCGCGTTTTTGCCCATCGCCTGGAATTACCTGCTGCACGAGTACCAGCGCCAGCGCGTGCTCACCTTGCTCGACCCGACAGCGGATCCGCTGGGCAAGGGCTTTCATATCATCCAGTCGATGATTGCCATCGGCTCGGGCGGCGTGACCGGCCAGGGCTACATGAAGGGCACGCAAACACACCTGGAGTTCATCCCGGAGCGCACCACCGACTTCGCATTTGCGGTGTATGCCGAAGAGTTTGGGCTGCTCGGCGGCCTGGTGCTGCTCGGCGCATTGTTGTTCTTCCTGCTGCGTGGGTTTCAGATAGCCGCGGCAGCGCCCACGCTATTTGCACGCCTGCTGGCCGCGGCGCTGACCATGATGTTCTTTACTTACGCCTTCGTGAACATGGGCATGGTCAGTGGTATTTTGCCGGTGGTCGGCGTGCCGCTGCCGTTCGTGAGCTACGGCGGTACGGCGATGGTGACATTGGGGCTGGCGATTGGCATGCTCATGAGCGTGGCGCGACACAAACGTCTGGTTCAAAGTTAGAGCCCTACAGCAGCCCCATCGTGGCGCTACTAAAGCCCATTACCATTGAGATCTGGCCGACCATCAGGAGCAAGGAGTGCTGAATGATCAAGTGTCTTGCGTGTGGAGCTGACAATGAAGCGGGCGCACGTTTTTGCCGCAGTTGCGGCGCCAAGCTGAACCCCGCGGCGCAGGCAGCAACCCCACCGCAGCCAACCCCTGCCGCCCCAAACAGTCCACCCGTGTTTGCGCCGCCGCCCGCTGCGGTGCCAACACCCAGAGCAAACGCAGCGCACGATCCGCTGGCCGCGCTGGATCAGGCGCTGTCGGCCATGCCACAGCCGCAGGCGCCCATACCGTCTCCTGCACCCGTGGCTGATGCAACACCCGCTGCCGCCGCACCCGCCGCCACGACTGGAGCAAGCAGCCCAGGCAGCCCGGCTGTCCATCAAAGCAAAGGGGGTAAGGGTGGCTTGATCGTCGCAGCAATCGCGCTCACGGTGCTGGCCGCGGGCGCAGTGTACTGGGTGATGCGCCCGGCCGATGCACCCAAGACCGATGCGCCGAGCGCTGGCTCTGCGGAGTACCCGGTTCCCAGTGCCAACACGCAAGCGCCGGCTCAGTTCCCCAGCCCGACACCTGCTCCGTCCCCAGCCGAGGCCACAGCAACTACGACAACCGCACCGATCACTGCCCCACTGCCAGCCCCTGCGGCCATGCCAGTGCCGGCTGACCCGGCGCCGCTGCCCGCAACCGGCTTGGGCAACACCGGTAACCCAGGCGGTGCGACCGTGCCACCCGCAAAAGTCGAAGGC
>CAYSMM010000144.1:0-4045 GCA_964432095.1 uncultured Burkholderiaceae bacterium
CTGCCACCTGATCTGGTTTGATGCGATGGAGTCGGTGCGCATCTCCGCGGACGGCATGGTGTCGTTGTTCAGGTTCATTCATGCACACCGCGACGACGCGCGCAACACTTTAAGCGAGCGCTACGACTGCCCGGTGTGCCGCAGCACGCTGGTGAAGTCGCACAACCTGACCAAACGCGGCAAGACGCTGCAATACCGCTGCCCGCATGGCCATGGTCACATGGTGACGTTTGTGCAGTACCTGCGCGAGAACGGCTACGTGCGCGAGCTGAGCGTCACCGAGGTCGATGAGCTGAAGGCGCAGCATGTACAACTGAGCTGTACCCACTGCGGTGCACCTCTCAACCTGCTGCATCAGCATGCGTGCGGCCATTGCGGCTCGCCGCTGGTGATGCTGGACGTGCAAAAAGCGGTTGCGGCCATGGAGGCACGGGCTCAGCAACTGCGCCAGCGCTCGCCCATGTTCGGTCAACGCAAAGGCTCACCGCTACCAGAGCAGGCCGCCGATGTGATCATTGCGATGCACAGAATGGAGCAGCAGTACGAGGCCGAGCGCAAGCAGCAGCGGCAAATGAGAGGCACCGACCTGCTGACGGGCGCGCTGGGGCTGATCGTCGGTGGGCTGCTCAGTTGAGCTGCTGACTATTTTCGCCAGCTAAACACCCACATCGGCGGTACATTCAACAGCTCGATCTCGGTCTCGGGTTTGCCGAAAACAGGCGTGGCCAGCTCGGCCACGCGCTTGCGCATTTGATACGCAACGAAATGCCCGCCAGGCACAAGCGCCTGATGCACAGCCTGCACCACGCGCTGCCCTACGCCTCCAGGCAAGGTCGAAAACGGAATGCCCGATATCACCACATCGGGCTGCGGCAGGCCATGCTCGTCTAGCGCCCGTTGAATCCACTCTGCGCTGCCGTGAAATACACTGAGCCGTGGGTCGCCCACGTGCGCAAGGCCAGCCACGAAATCGGGCTGCAACTCGATGCACAAAAGCCGCGCACGCGGGTTCATTGCACGCAGCATGGCCCGTGTGGTTCCACCCGTGCCAGGCCCCAGCTCCACCACCACACGCGCGGTATGCAGGCGCGCGATCTTGGTGAGCCTGCGCTCCATGAAGCGCGAACTTGGGATGACCGAAGCCACCTCGTTGGGCCGCTTCAGGAAACCGCGAAAAAACGCAATGCGCTCGTCCAGCAGCGAACGTTGTCGATTGAGTTGTTGCATGGTCCAAAGCTTAGCGCGCGTAAGTCATGGCTCGAAGCAACGGATGTAACCTGTGGTCACCGCGACCGCAATGCCGCAAAAGTCGGCGCCTATACCGCCGCCTCATCCTGCTCGCCCGTGCGAATGCGCACCGTACGCTCGACCGGTGTGACGAAAATCTTGCCGTCCCCGATCTTGCCGGTGCGCGCGGCCTTGATGATGTATTCAATCGCACGGTCTACCTGTTCTGCGGTGACCACGGCCTCCACCTTGACCTTGGGTAGAAAATCCACCACGTACTCGGCGCCGCGATAAAGCTCAGTGTGGCCCTTTTGACGGCCAAAGCCCTTGACCTCGGTCACGGTCAGGCCCGTCACTCCCACTTCAGCGAGTGCCTCGCGCACCTCGTCGAGCTTAAAGGGCTTGATGATCGCAGTAATCATTTTCATGCAGGGCTCCTCTCGTCCAACGGTTTATGAGGGCAGGATAAACGATGCACCCGGCCTTGTCACGCCCAGGCTTTGCGGCGGGCATCAAGCCCGGAACTTTGAGGTGATCGGGTATCGCCAGTCACGGCCAAACGCGCGGTGCGTGATGCGAATGCCCACCGGCGCCTGGCGGCGCTTGTACTCATTGATCTTCAGCAGGCGCGTCACGCGCTCCACATCGGCCGGCGAAAAACCGGCAGCAATAATCTGCTCGATGCTTTCGTCTTGCTCCATGTAGCGCTGCATGATGGCATCCAGCACCTCGTAAGGCGGCAGGCTGTCCTGGTCTTTCTGATCGGGCCGCAGTTCTGCCGATGGCGGCCGCGTGATGATGCGCTCCGGGATGGGGTTGCCCACCGTGCCAAAAGGGTTGTGCCGGTTACGCCACTTGCACAAGCGGTAAACCATGGTCTTGGCCACGTCCTTGATCACCGCAAAACCGCCGGCCATGTCGCCGTACAGCGTGCAGTAGCCGGTGGCAATCTCACTCTTGTTGCCCGTGGTCAATACAATGCGGCCGCTCTTGTTGGAAAGCGCCATGAGCAGCGTCCCGCGGATGCGGGCCTGAATATTCTCTTCCGTCGTATCGGTGGCCAGGCCCTTGAACTGAGCGCTCAACGCGCCATCAAACGCATCCATCATGGGTTTGATAGGGATCTCGTCGTATTGCACGCCCACGCGCTGCGCCATGTCGCGGCTGTCGAGCCAGGAAATTTCTGCGGTGTAAGGCGAAGGCATCATCACCGCGCGCACCTTGCCATTGCCCAAAGCGTCCACCGCAATCGCCAGCGTCAAGGCCGAATCTATCCCGCCCGACAGGCCGATGATGGCGCCTGGAAAACCATTCTTGCCCAGATAGTCGTGCACACCCAGCACCAGCGCGCGATAAATCTGCTCCTCTTCGGGTTGCTCGGCGGCAATACCTGCGGGCTGCGGCTGGGCACCGTGAAACTCCACCGTCAACAGCGCCTCTTCAAACGCCGCGGCGCGCGCCACCAACTCACCTTGCGCATCGAGCACGAACGAGGCGCCGTCGAACACCACCTCGTCCTGCCCGCCCACGCAATGCGCATAGACGAGCGGCAGGTGGTTCTCGCGGCAACGCTCACGCATCCATTGCAGCCGCTCACCGCTCTTGTTGACGTGATATGGCGAGGCATTGAGCACAATCAACACCTGCGCGCCCGCGTCTCGCGCAGCTCGCGGCGCGGCAGCAAACCATGCGTCCTCGCAGATGTTGAGGCCCAGGCACAAACCTTTGACAGTAAAAGTAGTGGCCTCGCTGCCATGACGGAAGTAGCGGCGCTCGTCGAACACCTGATAGTTGGGCAACTCGCGCTTGTAATAAGTGGCCATAAGCTTGCCGCCCATCAACACCGAGCAGGCGTTGTAAGCCGGCGGCTTGGCCAGCGAGCGCTCGCGTAAATCCTCCGCTGCAGCCTGCGGGTGACCTACGACCACATGCAAGCCCGCCAGCGGCTGCAGCGCACTGGCCAGGCGGTACAAGGCATCGTCACAAGCCCGCAGGAAGGCTGGGCGCAACAGCAAATCTTCTGGGGGGTAGCCGCAGATCGACAGCTCCGGCGTGACCAACACGTCCACGCCCTGCGCATGCGCCTGTTGTGCCAGTTGAAGGATTTTTTCGCAGTTACCCTGCAAGTCTCCCACTGTCGCGTTAAATTGCGCGACTGCTACTTTGACGGTCGTCATCATTGAATTATCACACCCGCATCATCCGTTCGCTGAGCGACACCCCTGCGCCCGCTTGGGACGCACTGGTCGCCGCAAGTGCAGCGCCGCCCTTCATGCGGCACGCCTACCTGCATGCACTGCATGAAAGCGGCAGTGCGTGTGCGCGCACCGGCTGGGAGCCCGAGTACCTCTTGCTCGAGCGCGGCAGCGAGCTGCACGCGGCATGCCCGCTGTACCGCAAGCATCACTCTTACGGCGAATATGTGTTCGACTTTGCCTGGGCACAGGCCTACGAGCAACACGGCCTGCCCTACTACCCCAAGCTGTTGTCGGCTATTCCATTCACCCCTGTGCCTGCGGCCAAGCTGCTGGCGCATGACGATGCCGCACGCGCAGCGTTGCTTGAGGCCGTGCTTGCTCATGCACAGCAAAGCGGCTTGTCGTCGCTGCACATGCTGTGGCTGACAGACACAGACGCCACCCTCGCTGCACGCAAACACCTGCTGCTGCGGCATGGCGTGCAGTTTCACTGGCAAAACAGAGCTGGCACGCCCTACGCAGATTTTGAAGATTTCCTGAGTGCACTCAATGCCGGCAAACGCAAGAAAATCCGGCAGGAAGAGCGCTACGTGCACAGCGCAGGCGTGAGTTTTGAGCTA
>CAYSMM010000144.1:4055-6535 GCA_964432095.1 uncultured Burkholderiaceae bacterium
CCGGCAGCGAGATTAGCGAGCAAGACTGGGCCTTCTTCTACCAGTGCTACAGCCGCACCTACATCGAGCATGGCAATCCGCCCTACCTCAACGAGACGTTCTTTCAGCAAGTGGGCCAGGCGCTGCCCGGCATGTGGCTGCTGATCATCGCCTTGGCGGGCGGCCAGCGCGTGGCTGCCTCACTCATTGCGCTTGATCCTGCCTGCAAGCGCGCCTACGGCCGCTACTGGGGCATGGCGCCGCACGCCCAAACGGTTGCGCATCTGCACTTTGCGGCCTGCTACTACCAGCCGCTGCGCTGGTGCATCCAGCACGGCTACGCGGCGTTTGATGGCGGCGCACAGGGCGAGCACAAAATGGCACGCGGTCTGCTGCCGGTGCAAACCACCTCGGCGCACTGGCTGGCCGAGCCCGCGTTTGCCGACGCCGTGGAGCGCTACCTGGCACGCGAAGGCAAAGGCATTGCCGCCTACATGGACGAGCTGGCCGACCGCAGCCCGATGCGGCGATAGCCGGCCCGCACTGCGCAAGATCGCAGACTAGCAGCCGAAGAGCGAAGACTTTCCAAAGAGACACCGGGGCACAGAGCAAGAACGAGGTAAACAACTGACTGTGGTTGAGGGCTCCCTCTCCCACCTTCGTGGGAGAGCGTTGGGGTGAGGGCATAAAAGCAAATCTCGATAAGCCACCAACACGCACATTCCCCGAACCGTCATCCCTGCGCAGGCGTGGAACCAGCGCGCGCACGAATGAGGATCCAACATCCCAAGCACGAAGACTCTCCAAAGAGACACCGGGGCACACAGTCAAGGCGAGGCAGGTTGACAGCGCAACTTGACTGATGGGCTGTCAAGCAAACGCCGATAGGCCTTAGTCTGTCGAGACGGTTCTCCTACCGCCAATCAGGTTCCCTCTCCCGTACACGGGAGAGGGCCAGGGTGAGGGGCTGAGTCACAAGCTCTGGCCCAGCTGAGTGAAGGAGTGGTTTGAGGGAAAGGGTTAATACTGCCAAGAGTGCAATGCCGTCACTGGCCTACGGATGGGCGGTAATGGCATATTACATGCAACAGTATATAAAGACAGCTATCAGATCGTAGTCAGTAATGTGTTGGGGTTCGCTGAGCCTGCGCTTGCTGGTCATATTGGTCGTTCCGGCCAGCGTGCCGCGAGTGGTGTCCAACGATGCCGATGCCGATGACGATCATGTGGCCGCTGCTGCTGACAGTGCCGAGATCGTCGTCACAGGGGATCGGCACCTGTTGAGCATGGGGAGCCATCAGGGGATCGGGATCGTCAACGCCGCTGAGGCAGACCGGCGCATCGATAACGCAAGAAGCAAGACCTGACGCTCGCGCCTTGACCGTTCCCATCGTCACCGCCCGCGAGGTGGCCGAGCGGCTTGAGGCAAGAAGCAAGACTTGAGACCAGCGGGCCGAGAGCAATCAAACGGAGACGGGATAGAAGAATTCGTAGCGTCCCGTTCGCAATCGCGAGACGATGTCGTAAGGATTTACCACCAGCCCTAGCTCCGCCTGATGTTGCGCTACATCGAGACGGCCAACTTTCACCATCGGCTCGTTGATCCGCCAGATCGACCAGTTGCTAGAGGTCTTCATGTCTGGTTTGCCATAGTCATTGGCCTGGCAGAAGAGCGTATCGATCTTGCCGGGAGCCGCACCGCGTCCGATCTTCTCCCAAACAGAACGCTTGATGCCAACGGGCAATGCGACGTGAGCAACGAACGCAATTGGCTCGCAAAGAATCTGCGATAGCTCAGGCTCTGCCCCTTCGCGGGCGATGCAGTCGAAGACACGGACAACATTGCTTCCGAGTTGCGTGCGGTCATCGCACAGATACTGCATATAGCCGAATTGCCCCTCGCCGAGCGCGATGCGATACACGTCACCAACTGTTCTTCTGCTGCCGCTCATATCACTTAATGCCGTAAAGGTCCCAGTACTTCTTGGCAATCTCGTTTCGGAGGTTCAGTAGCTGCCCCCCGGACTTCTGCATGCCGAATTTCATGATCTGTGTCTGCTCCCATATCCGGCCTTCCAAGCGCGTCATGAATCGCGCACCTTCGGCAACTTGGTATTTAAGCAAGTCTCGGCCGGTACCAGTAGCAGCAAGATGATCCGCGAAGCGTCGTGCTTGATCTCCGGTAATGCCAACGTAACGAATCAGGCCCGTAGCATCATAGCCGAAGTACCCGACGATCTCACCACCTGCTCGCATCGCGAGCCTGATTTCTCCGATACCTACGGCCAGACCGATTACGTCCGCTGCAACGCCCATGCCCTTGAGCGTGTCAACTGAGATCTTGTCTCCAACAACTACATCGCGTCCGTGCTCATCAGCAGGGCGCCCAGTGCATTCCTCGTGATTAAGGCAATTAAAGAGATACCCAAACGCCGCCGTCTGTGCGCCGGTGGCGAACTTGCCGCCAGTGATGGCCGAGGTGGTGCCGCCCGCAATCGTGG
>CAYSMM010000145.1:0-6448 GCA_964432095.1 uncultured Burkholderiaceae bacterium
GCCGTTCGAGCCCGTCAAGTGCCATACCTTCATCACCGAAAGTACCTTCGGCTTGCCGATATACCGGTGGCGGCCGCAGGCCGAACTGTTTGATGACATCAACCGATGGTGGCGCGGCAATGCCGCACTGGGTAAGGCCTCGGTATTGTTTGGCTACAGCTTTGGTAAGGCGCAGCGTGTGCAAAGCGGGGTGGACGCAAGCATCGGCCCCATCTATCTGCACGGCGCAATAGCACCGCTCAACACAGCGTACAGCGCAAGCGGTGTGGCCTTACCCCCCGCACAACTGGTGAGCGAGGCCAGCGACAAGTCTGCATTCAGGCAGGCACTCGTGATTGCACCTCCGTCTGCGGCGGGCAGCACGTGGCTGCGCCGCATCGGCGAGCACAGCGATGC
Source organism: uncultured Burkholderiaceae bacterium (assembly GCA_964432095.1). Taxonomy (GTDB): domain Bacteria; phylum Pseudomonadota; class Gammaproteobacteria; order Burkholderiales; family Burkholderiaceae_C; genus CAYSMM01. Next base: position 397 of record CAYSMM010000145.1, read on the forward strand.
CTTCGCCAGCGGCTGGATGCAGCTGCGCGGCGCACGCCGGCGCGGTGCGTATGACCGTGGCTTTGTGATCAGCGACCATGCCGACTGGCCGGGCCTGCTAAGCGCGATCCGCGCTACTGGAGCGGAGCGTGTGATCGTGACACATGGTCAGGTGCCCGTGATGGTGCGCTGGCTGCAAGAACAGGGCTTGCATGCTGAGGCATTTGCCACTGAATATGGTGACGACAATCGTGACGAGAAGATGGATGACGCCTCGTCCGGCATCATGCATGAGGGCACAGCCGCATGAGCCCTGCGAAGCTCGCGCCGTGGTACCTTGGCTTGTCGATGGCACTGGTCGGCGCCAACGTTGCGCTGGGCAAAATGATCGTGGCCGTGGTGCCGGTTTTTGCGTTCCTGTTGCTGCGCGGCTTGCTCAGTTGCGCGGCGTTTGCGCCGGAATACATGAGGCATGTGCGCGAGGGCGACTCGCTCACACACGGGCAGCATCTGGCGTTGTTCGTGCAAGCTTTTCTCGGCATGTTTGGCTTCTCGGTGTTCATGCTGTACGGTTTGAAGTACACCAGTGCCACTGCGGCTGGTGTGATTACGGGCACCTTGCCCGCTTGTGCGGCGCTGCTGAGCTGGCTGGTATTGCGCGAGCGTTTGAGCGCGCGTGTGCTCGTGGCTATAGCGCTGGCCGTGTTGGGCGTAGGCGTACTTAACCTCAAAACAGAGCAATACAGCAATGAGTATCAGGCAATCTCTGGAAGCTATTTATTAGGTAATATGCTAGTACTAGGTGCTGTATTATGCGAAGCGGCTTATGTAGTGGCCAGCCGCAAGCTGGCCGGCGAGGGCGCAGGTGCGCTGAGCGCAGCGCGCATCTCAGCATTTGCCAATGCTTATGGTTTGTTGTGCTTTACCCCCTTGGGTTTGTGGGCGCTGAAGGATGTGCCATGGCTGCAGATCGACATGAAGCTGTGGCTCATCATGGTGTGGTACGTCCTCGCGGCAAGCGTTATCTGCTTCTGGTTGTGGATGAAAGGTGCTGCGCACGTGAGTGCAAGTCGTGCCGGTGTGTTCACCGCCTGCCTGCCGATTGCCGCAGCGGCGACGGCTGTGCTGGTGCTTGGAGAGCGCGTGACGGCTACACATGCGGTGGCGTTTGTGCTGGTCATGGCAGCGGTCTGGCTGGCAGCGACTGATCACGGTTGAGTCACCATGAAGGCATTTGCGCAGCTTTATGCAGAGCTGGATGCATCCACCTCTACGCATGCCAAGCTCACAGCGCTTAAAGCGTACTTTGAATCTGCGCCGAGCGACGACGCAGCCTGGGCGGCGTACTTTCTTGCAGGGGGCAGGCCGCGACAAACCGTATCCACTAAGTTATTGCGGAGCGTAGCCTGCAGCGCCGCGCAAGTGCCCGACTGGCTGTTTGAAGAGTGCTATCAGGCAGTGGGTGATCTGGCCGAGACGATTGCACATTTGCTGCCCGCAGGGCATGAGGCCACTGACATTGGCCTGGCCGGCTGGATGCGCACCCACGTGTTGCCGCTGCGCGCCATGGCCGACGAGGAGCTGGCTAGTGCGCTGATGCGCTGCTGGAATTGCCTCAATCCGCAAGAGCGGTTTGTGTTCAACAAGCTTATTACCGGCGGCTTTCGCGTAGGCGTCAGCAAGCTGCTGGTGACGCGTGCACTCGCGCAAGTAGCCGGCATTGACGCCAAGCTCGTGGCGCAACGCATGATGGGCTATACCGATATCAAAACTGCGCCATCGCCCGAGCGCTACCTGGCCATCATCAGCACACAAGCGCAGGCACTGCACGACGCCACGCAGCCCTACCCCTTCTTCCTGGCCCATGCAATCAATGATTCACTGGATGCGTTTGACGCCAAGCTCGGGCCTGTAAGCGATTGGATGGCCGAGTGGAAGTACGACGGCATACGTGCGCAACTCGTGAAGCGGCACAGCCAGGTTGCGGTGTGGTCACGTGGCGAGGAGTTGATCACCGAGCGCTTTCCCGAGGTGGTACTACTGGCGCAGGCACTGCCCAATGGCACGGTGATCGACGGTGAAATTCTGGTGTGGAAGCATGGCCAGCCCGCCCCGTTTGCCCTGCTTCAGCAACGCATAGGCCGCAAGACGCTGACGCGTAAGGTGCTTGAGGATGCGCCCGTCACCTTGCTGGCCTACGATCTGCTTGAGCACGAAGGGCAGGACATGCGCTCACTGCCGCAGCATGAACGCACTGCGCGGCTGCATGCGCTGTGTGAGCAGGCAGGAGTGACCCCGTCGCCACTGGTGCAGGCGCAAAGCTGGCAAGAGCTTGCACAAATGCGCGCCCAGTCGCGTGCACGTGGGGTCGAAGGCTTGATGCTCAAGCACCGTCAGGCGCAGTACGGCGCCGGCCGTACCAAGGATGTGGGCACCTGGTACAAATGGAAGATCGAGCCGATGTCGGTGGACTGTGTGCTCATCTACGCGCAAGCAGGCCATGGCCGCCGCGCAAGCGTCTATACCGACTACACCTTCGCCGTGTGGAGCCGCACGCCGCACAGCGCGCAAGAGGCGCAGCAAGTGGTTGACGCCATCGCGGCGCGCACGCCCGCGCAAGAGGGTGCGCTGCAGCTCGTGCCGTTTGCCAAGGCCTACTCGGGTTTGAGCGACGAGGAGTTCAAGTCGGTCGATGCGGTCATCCGCAAGACCACGCTCGAGAAGTTTGGCCCGGTGCGAAGCGTGCGGCCCAGCCTGGTGTTTGAGCTGGCGTTTGAGGGCATCAACCGCAGCACGCGGCACAAGAGCGGCATCGCAGTGAGATTCCCCCGCATGCTACGAATACGGCACGACAAACCGCTGCATGAGGCTGATACCTTACAGTCGCTTATGGCGCTGCTCGAGGCACATGGCGCAGATTCCCGCACATGAAGTCGGGCTATTCACCTGGCCAAGGCTTGCAATCGCGCGGCTATGCCCTAAGCTATTGCCACAATCTCGTGTTTTCGCCGGGCGTAAGCAGTATCCGCGTCTGAATTCTCGTAATCAATTGCGCAGCGTGCTGTGCAACAGCAGGATACCTATGAAGTTGACCTCTTTACCCAATCTCAATGTGGTGAGCTCGCAGCATCCGCAAGACAACAGGCCCGTAGCAACTTACCCTACGGCCGACGGAGTGCCACTGTCGGTAAAAATCCGTGAGCGTGTCAAGGCTGCAGGCAAGCGGTTTCACGCCAACGACAACATCGCCGAGTTTCTTGAGCCGGGTGATGTAGATGCGCTGCGTGAAGAAGTCGCCAGCAAGATGCAGACTGTGCTCGAAAGCCTGGTCATCGACACCGAGAGTGACCACAACACGCGCGACACAGCCCGGCGCGTGGCCAAGATGTTCCTCACCGAAGTGTTCAAGGGCCGCTACGTTCCTATGCCTGACGTGACGGAGTTTCCAAACGTCGAGCGGCTCAATGAGTTGATGATCGTGGGCCCCATCACCGTGCGCAGCGCATGCTCGCATCACTTGTGCCCTATCATCGGTAAAGTGTGGATAGGCGTGATGCCCAATGAGCATTCCAACCTGATTGGATTGTCCAAATACGCGCGCTTGGTGGAGTGGATGATGTGCCGGCCGCAGATTCAGGAGGAGGCCGTTACGCAAGTGGCTGATTTGCTGCAAGACAAGATGAGCCCCGACGGCTTGGCTATCGTCATGGAGGCCGACCATTTTTGCATGCAATGGCGCGGCGTCAAGGACATGGATAGCAAGATGATCAATAGCGTCATGCGAGGCTCGTTCCTGAAGGACGCCAACTTGCGGCGTGAGTTCCTCTCGCTGCTCAATAACAAGAAACTCTAGGCAGGATTGATCTATGTTGGTTCGCTTGCTTTATGCCAGCCGCGCATCCAAGCCCGTATCTGCAGAGGACATCGAGGCCATCCTGGCGCAGTCGCGCGCGCACAACCCCGCGCTCGGGATCACCGGCATTCTGTGCCACAGCGGCGATTTGTTTTTGCAGGTGCTCGAAGGTGGGCGCGACGCCGTCAATCGCATCTACAAAACCATTGTCGAAGACCCGCGCCATAAAGACGTAGTGCTGCTGCATTATGAAGAGATCACCGAGCGCAGCTTCGCCGGCTGGACGATGGGGCAAGTCAACGTGGCCAAGGTCAACCCGTCGCTGCTGTTGAAGTACAGCGAGAAAGCGGGGCTCGATCCTTACTCGATCTCCGGCAAGGCCTCCATGCTCTTGCTGCAAGAGTTGATTGCAACTGCCGCTATCGTGGGCCGCAGCTAGGGCCCATGCTTGAGATTTCTCAAGCATGCTATACACCTGCAAGTAATATGCCTTCGCTGCAATGCTGTATACCAGTAAAGGCTATTTACTCATGGCAGTAACACAGATAAATTCACTCTAAGCCGACACGAACTGGCGCAAATCAGCGGCGAGACGCTGCAAATCCGGCTTGTGGATATACATCATGTGGCCGCTGTCGAAATAGCGTTTCGTGATGTTGCTTTGCATCTCGGCACGCGCACCGAGGTGATCGAGCGTGTAGTCGGTGGCAAAGTGCGGTGTGGCCAGATCGAAATAGCCGCTTGCCACGTATACGCGCATATGTGGGTTCTGGTGCATCGCGCGTCTCAAGGTCTCGCCCACGTGAGGGTAACGGCCGGAGTAATCCTTCCAGCCCCAGTTCATGTAAAAGCGCGCCAGCACCTCGTAGGGCAAATCGTCGCTGTAGTTCAGCGTTTGCCGTAGATAGTGGTTGATCAGCGCGCCATATGCGCCGTCCAGGTTGATGTGACTTGGGTCGAACTCGAACATCTCGCCTGCATCGTCGCGGTCGCGCCCGGTGAAGCGCGAGTCGAGCCGGCCCACCGTCAGGCCCTGCTCGCGCAGTAACTCTTTGGTGAAGCGCCAAATGCTCACTCGTAAATCGCAGCGCTCGACGAAAGCAGCCTGCAGGCCGGTGAGCTCGGCAAGCCTAGTCGCCACAGCCGCGCGCTCCTTGCCGGTAAGCCGCGCACCCTTGAACAGCGCGGGTGCATATACGCTTTCTGCGAATTCCTCTGCCTGCTTCACCACTTGCGCCAGCGGCTTTTTCTGCAACGCCACGGGCAGCCGCTGGTGATGCCAGGCCGTTGCGGTGTAGGTGGGCAGGTACAGCACATAGGGCAAGTCGTTGCCGGCATCAAAGCGCAGCGTGGCAAAGTCGAGCGCACAGCTGACGAGCATGAGGCCGTTGACATACAGTTGATAGCGTTCTTGCAGGTGCTGCGACAGGCCTGCCGCACGCGTGGTGCCGTAGCTTTCGCCAATGATGAACTTGGGCGATGCCCAGCGGTGATGGCGGCTGAGGTACAAGCGAATGAACTCCCCTACCGATTGGATGTCGCGCGTGTAGTCGTGATACTCCTTGACTTTCTCGCCTTCCACCATGCGGCTGAATCCTGTGCCTATAGGGTCGATGAACACCAGGTCGCTGTGTTCGAGCAAGGTGTGTTCGTTGTCGGTGAGTGCGTACGGTGGTGGCGGTGTGTTGCCGAAGTCATCGGTCAGCACGCGCTTTGGCCCGAGCAGCCCGAGGTGCAGCCACACGCTGCTGGAACCTGGCCCGCCGTTGAAGCTGAAGGTCACGGGCCGCCTGCTCGCATCCTTCACGCCGTCGAGTGTGTAGGCGATAAAAAACAGCTGCGCACGCGGCTTGGTGGCTTCGCGTGCGCCGTCTTTCTCGACCTCCTCTTTCAGCACGACAGTGCCGCAGGTGACGGTGTACTTCAGCTCTTTCTTGCCTAGCTTGAGGCTGTGCCGAGTGGTGACGATCTTGTCTTGTGGTTCGGGCTTGGTGCTTGTAGTGGTGGCAGCCGCAGCAGCAGTTGAGTTTGCTTGTGTGGTGTTTGCAGCTTCAGTCATGGTGAGTGGGGCCTTTGGAAAATCAGTAAAGTAGATGCACGAGTTTCTCATGACTGAACCAGAGCACAAACTACTTGGCGTCGATTTCACCTCGCGCCCCAGCGCGCGCAAGCGCATCACCGCAGCACAGGGTGTGTGGCAGGGGCGCGTCGTCCGACTGA
>CAYSMM010000146.1:0-6438 GCA_964432095.1 uncultured Burkholderiaceae bacterium
GGGCCATGCGGTGCCGGTGCCGAACACGCCGAACGCGGCCGCCACGATGGCAAGATTGCCGATCGCGTCATTACGCGAGCACAACCAAACGCTGCGCATGTTGGCATTACCCTCGCGGAACGTGTACAGCATGACCGCTACCAAAACATTGACGGCCAGAGCCAGCACGCCGATCACGCCCATAGTGAATGCCTCGGGTATGGTACCGGCCCACAACATGGATACAGTACGGCCGATCACGGCCACGCCAAAGACGATCATCACCACGCCTTTGAGCAAGGCGGCACGGCTGCTCCATATTGCGGCCATGGTCAGCACGCCCAGCGAGATGGCATAGCTGAAGGCATCGCCCGCAAAGTCGATCGCATCGGCGAGCAGCGATGTGGATGACGCATTGAACCCGCCGGCCACCTCCACCACGAACATCAGCATGTTGAGCGCCAACGCCACCCACAGCACGCGGCGAAACCCTGGGCTTGCCGCGGCATCAGCATTAGTCTGGCATGCATGATCATGACAACCGGCACCCATAGCGCCTCCTTAAAGCTGTGTTTGCATTACGATTGCACCATTGGAAACCCTGGAGCCACTCCAGAGTCAAGCGCTCTCGTACGGATCATTTGCGGTGCCTTCACATGCGCATTCAACAACTTGCTGAACTCACCGGCGTGCAGGCCGACAACATTCGCTACTACGAAAAAGCCGGCCTGCTACCGCCACCTGCGCGCAGCGATAACAACTATCGCAGCTACAGCCGAGAGCATGCACGCCGCCTGGTACTGATCCGCAACTGCCGTGCGCTCGACATGAGCCTGCAGGAAGTGGGCACCCTGCTCAGCTTCATCGACCAGCCGCATGGCGACTGCACTCACATCAATCAATCGGTGGCGTTGCATCTGCAGCATGTGCGCGTGAGGCTGGCTGAACTGCGGCAGCTTGAGAAGCAACTCAAGGCGTTGCTTGAGCGCTGCACAGGGCGGCACGACGAACGCGATTGCGCCATTGTGCTGACACTATCGGACGAGGCATTTAGTGCTGGAAACGAACGCAAGCTGGCCAAACGCAGCCACATGAGGTAGCACCTAGCTCAGCGCAGCGGCTTGATCCGACGATCTACCCAAAAGCAGCATAGAGAGTATATACTGCTATGTATATATATCTATATCTAAACTGTTTTATGGCAGTAACGTCACTAAACTGTAGTTAGTATATAGAAAATGTACCAGGATCACGCTCAGTCTCGGTACTGGGGATTCTTGGCGATGAACTTTTCCAGATTCTGCATCGCCTGCGCCCGCACCTTGCTGCGCAGACCGCCCGACCAGCCGAGCAGCAAGCCCGGAAAGCCCAGCGCCTGACGTGACCAGCGCCAGAAATTAAACGAGTCGCGTTGCTCATCGATCAGGCCGTCGCGAAAGCGAAAGGTGGAGTCGATGATGTTGTGCACCGGCCGGTTGGTCGCGGAAAAGCGGTACCTTGGCTCCCAATGGGCCACACCGCCGTAGTCGTCACATTCGATGTCGCTGAACTCAAGCGAAAAATCCTGCGCACTGACGCACAGCATGTGCCACATTGCCGCGATTTGCTTGCCGCGCAGATTGAACACCTCATCTTCAAATGCTGCGTCAGGCCCGTAGCAGGCGGCCATCACCGCGTGATCGCGCCGCGAAAACGCGGTGTAAAAGCGTTGGATGAGTGCTTCGTTTTCGTTCATGTCTGCCTCGTTTTTGGGCGCGGTGCTGCCTGCCAACGAGCGCACAACGCAAATTCAGCTAAAGCCTACAGCATCGCCTGCATGAAGGCTACATCCAGCCACTTGTCGAACTTGTAGCCACCCTCTTTCATGATGCCAACCGTACGAAAGCCGCAACGCTCATGCATGCGGATCGACGCTGCGTTGGCCGCGTCAATCACACCCACCATGCTGTGAAAGCCTTGCTCAGCGGCGCGTGCCATCAATTGTTGCATCAGTATGGGGCCAATCCCCCGGCCGCGTGCGTCCGCTGCCACGTAAACCGAATGCTCGCAGGTGAAGCGCCAGCCCGGACGGGAACGATGCAGGCCGTAGGTTGCAAAACCTAAAACGCGCGTTCCACATCGTGCGACAATCACTGGAAAATTATCACGTAGCTTACTTGCAATTATTTGCTCTTGCTCAGCAAGACTACGAGGCTCGTAGTCATAAGTCGCGGTGGTGTGAGCCACAGCGTCGTTATAGATCGCGAGGATGGAGGGAGTATCGTCAGCGATGGCATCGTGCAAAGTGATGTGCGTTGTCATGGTTGATGTTGAGCCACGCATGGCTTTGGGCATTGTGTTGACCTGGGGCGATTATCTTCATCGTGTCAGTTCTGTGAAACGCCACGGCTGACGTCACGCAGTGCCCGCCGTGCGGGCGCTTGAACTGAGTATGACCCGTAGCATGTCCGTAGACGTTTCTCTATCCCTGTTCAACTTCGTTGCGCCGGAGTTGCGCGAGCCGATTGCCCACGCCAGCCGACTGGTGGATTTCCCCGCCAAAGCCACGATCTTCCGGCAAGACGATCCCTCGACAGCGGTGTACGCGCTCGTCAAGGGTGCCGTTCGATTGGAGGTGACGGCCTCCAACGGTGAGGCAGCGCTCACCGCTATCGTGCCGCCGGCGCAATGGTTTGGCGACGTCAGTGCGTCTGACGGCCGCCCACAAGGCGGCAGCGCCGTCACAGCGATGGCCAGCACTTGCCTGGAATTGCCGCGCCTTGCATTCGAGCAGCTTTTGACCCACGAACCGCAAATGGCACGCCAATGCCTTCACTGGATGGGCATGAAAGAGCGGCTGATGCGCAGCTACCTGGCCGACGCCAACACCTTGCCGCTTGAGCAGCGTTTTGCCAAACGCCTGGTCGGGTTGGCCTGTGCATTCGGCGTTCGGCGTCACGACGGCAGCGTCGAGATTCAGATCGACCTGACGCAGCAAGACCTGGGGCATCTCCTGGGCGCAACACGCCAGCGCATGAACCAGATCATTATTGACTGGCGACAACGCGGACTGCTGGCGCCGCAGCATCGGCGCATCTTGCTGCTCAACCTTACCGCGATTCGCGGTATCGCAGGGCCGCTCCAACCCATCGTGCATGAGTTGATCGACAGCTCCGATCGCTTGACGCCCGACCTGCTGGCCGATTGAACACACGGCGGCCACACACGCTACCATGCGGCATGCAAACGCCGCCTGAGACTGCCAACGCGAAAACCTACGGCCATTGGCTCAATGGCCACTTCACACCTGTCACGCCGCCAGGCAGCAGCGGGCGCATTGCGATGATTGATCCGTCCCATGGCAGTGTGATTGCGCAGGTGTCGCGCGGTACCGCGGCCGACATCGACGCGGCAGTGCAAACCGCGCAGCAAGCCTTGCACACCATCTGGAAAAAGATGGCGGCCAGCGAGCGTGGCCGACTGCTGGCGCGCATCGCGCAACTGGTGCAGCAGCATGCCGAGGAGTTGTGGCCGCTGGAGATGGCCGATTGCGGTAAAACCGCAAGGCAGGCACAAGCCGACGTAGCCGCGCTGGCGCGCTACTTCGAGTACTACGCGGGTGCCGCCGACAAGCTGCATGCCGACACCATTCCCTATCAGACTGGCTTTGCCGTCATGACCTGGCGCGAGCCTCACGGCGTGACCGGGCACATCATTCCCTGGAACTACCCGCTGCAAATCTTTGGCCGCAGCGTGGGCGCGGCGCTGGCCGCAGGCAACTGCTGCGTGGTCAAGCCGGCTGAGGACGCATGCCTGTCGCTGCTGCGGCTGGCCGAGTTGACGCACGAAGCGGGCCTGCCGCCCGGCGTGCTGAATATCGTCACGGGCTATGGGCGTGAGGCTGGCGAGGCGTTGATTCAGCATGCGGGCGTCGATCACATCAGCTTTACCGGCAGCGCGGCCACGGGCACGCGCGTGGCGCAAGCCTGCGCTGCGCGCCACTGCCCGGTGACGCTGGAGCTGGGCGGCAAGTCGCCGCAAATCATCTTTGCCGACGCTGATGTGGAAACCGCCATGCCCGCGGTGGTGAGCGCCATCATTCAAAACAGCGGTCAAACCTGCAGTGCTGGCTCGCGCGTGCTGATCGAAGAACCCATTTACGAGGCCATGCTCGACAAACTTGCCGCGCGTTTTAGTGCCTTGCGTGTCGGGCCTGCAGCGATGAACCTCGACTGCGGGCCACTGATCAACCAGCGGCAGTTGCAGCGCGTGTGGGATTTTTTGTCAGACGCGCAGCACGACGGCATAGAGATCATGGCCAGCGGCCACATCATCGATGAGGCACCGGAGACCGGCTTCTATCAAGCCCCGGCGCTGCTGCGGGACGTACCGCCCGCGCAGCGCATTGCGCAGGAAGAAGTATTCGGCCCAGTGCTGTGTGCGATGAAGTTCCGCGATGAGGCCGAGGCCGTAGCACTGGCCAACGGTACGCCTTACGGGCTGGTAGCCGGTGTGTGGACCCGCGACGGTGCGCGGCAGTGGCGCATGGCACGCGAACTGCAATGCGGCCAGGTGTTCATCAACAACTACGGTGCCGGCGGCGGCGTCGAGTTACCCTTTGGCGGCGTCAAAGCCTCGGGCTACGGTCGCGAGAAGGGCTTCGAGGCGCTGCTAGGCTTCACACAACTGAAGACTACCGTCATACGCTACGAGTAGCTGCGGCAGCACCTCCCAACCATGAGCGCAATTGTTAACTTTGCAAAGCCCCTGTTTGGGCGTGGACCGTCCGGCCATCGCACCGAGCTGCAGCCTGTCGCGCTGTCGTGCAATTGGTCACTTTTGGCCAGAGCATATTTTTAGGGCTATCCCATACTTCTGACCGCGGGTATAGTCCGCACAAACGTCAACACTTTGGAGGCACGGCCATGGCTATCGGCGACATGATGAAGAACTTCATCAAAAAACAGTTCATAGATATCATCCAGTGGACGGAGCAGACCGACGGCGTGCTCGCATGGCGCTTCCCGATGCAGGACATGGAGATTCAAAACGGCGGCACGCTAGTGGTGCGCGAGTCGCAGATGGCGCTGTTCGTCAACGAGGGCAAGGCTGCCGACGCATTCATGCCCGGCACCTTCAAGCTGACCACACAAACGCTCCCCATCCTGACCTACCTCAACAACTGGGACAAGCTGTTCGAGAGCCCGTTCAAGAGCGATGTGTACTTCTTCAGCACGCGTCAGCAGCTTGACCGTAAATGGGGCACCCCACAGCCCATCACCATCCGCGACAAAGACTTCGGGATGGTGCGGCTGCGCTGCTTTGGCAACTATGCCTACCGCGTGATCGACCCCAAGCTGTTCCACACCGAGATCTCGGGCACGCGCGATACCTATACGGTTGATGATCTCGACGGCCAGTTGCGCGGCATCATCTTGCAAAACATCAGCGATGCCATTGCCTCGGCCGGCATTCCGTTCATCGACCTGGCTGCCAACCAGATCGAGTTTGCCAAAGCCATGCAAGCGCAGCTTGACCCCGAACTGGCCAAGATCGGCCTGAAGCTGGACACGTTGACGGTACAAAACGTCAGTCTTCCCGAAGAGCTGCAAAAAATCCTCGATCAGAAGATCGGCATGGGCATGATTGGCAACGACATGGGCAAGTTCATGCAGTATCAAACCGCGCAGGCCATCCCCGTGATGGCGCAGGGCGCGGCCTCGGGCGGCGGTGGCGGTGTGGCCGGCGACGCCATGAGCTTGGGCGCCGGCGTGGCTATGGGCAACATGATGGCGCAGAGCATGGCCGGTGCCATGCAGGCCGGGATGCAGCAAAACCAGGCCGCGCAACAGGCTGCAGCTCAGCCCGCTGGTGTGAAGCCCGACGATGTGATGGCTACGCTCGAAAAACTGGCTGACCTCAAAGCCAAGGGCATCGTCACGGCTGAGGAGTTCGAGGCCAAGAAGGCCGAGCTGCTGAGGAAGCTGGTGTAAGAAGACTTGCCACAGAAACGCCAAGTACGAGGAGGAACTCAACGAGGAGTGCACCGCGCCCATCAATCCCGCGAAAGCGGCAATGATGCTGTTGGTGCCCCAGTAGCTGAACAACAGCGTGACGCAGGCACAGCTCCCTGCAGTCTCCTACCTCTTGTTTGGCTCTGTGCATCGGTGACTCCTGGACAGTCCTCGCAAAACTAGAAACTAGATGGCAACAAGCCAACAACGTGCCTATCGCGCTGCATGCCCCAACTGCGGCGCACCGGTTGAGTTCAAGTCCGCAGCATCCGCGCTCGCGGTGTGTGGCTTTTGCTCCAGCACCATCGCGCGTGACGGCGACACGCTGCGCCGTATCGGCAAGCAGGCCGAGCTGTTTGACGACCACTCGCCGCTGCAACTGGGCACGAGCGGCAGCTATACCGGCATCACCTTCACACTCATCGGTCGGCTGCAATACCGCTACTCTGAGGGTACGTGGAACGAG
>CAYSMM010000147.1:0-5462 GCA_964432095.1 uncultured Burkholderiaceae bacterium
AGACAGGTTCCTGCACAACATCGCGGCTGAGTGCGCGCGGCTGAGCGCGCTGCTAGCTCCTTTGCACGTGCAGGGCACATCGGCGCGCGGCGTGCCTGAGCAACACGTCGAGGCACTCGCCTTTGCCTGGCTTGCCATGCGCCACGTGCTGCGGCTGCCAGGCAACCTGACAGCGGTCACAGGCGCAGCCGGCGAGCGTGTACTGGGCAGCTATACGCCCGCTTAATCCTTTACTAATATAAGTATATAGTGATTACTGCTATATAGAAACCAGTAACGGCATTATAGTAATAGCAGTATAAAAAATCGGAAGTCATGTGCTTGCGCTGCTGTGCTTGAATAGCGCGCTTTGCATGCGCATGACATCGGGCAAACTCTGGCTTTGCTTGTGCATAGTGCGCATCCAGCTTGCGCCGTTTTGCCGCTGATTCACCAAGTCCTGCAACATCAACAACGGCTTGACGGTACCGATTTCCGCCGCCTTGGGCATGAGTTGATTGAGCATCGAGATCAACTCATCGCCCAGGCGAAACGCGCCGGGACGGCGCGGGTCCACCAGGGCGGCTTCGTAGCCGAACCTGCACGCTTGAAAACGGTTGTAGCCATACACACGATAGGTGGAAAGCTCCACCGTTTGCCGCGGCTGCTCCAGCAGCCAGGCGGCCAAGGTTTGTACCAAAGCAGCCAAGGCAGCGGCCATCTCGACTGACAACGGCGTATCGAAAATACGCACCTCCACCGTGCCGTACTCGGGCTTGGGGCGGATGTCCCAATAAAAGTCCTTGATGCTTTCGACGATGCCGTAACCCTTCATCTCGTCGAAGTAGCGGTTGAAGTCTTCCCAGCTTTCGAGCTTGGGCATGTGGCCTGAGAGTGGAAACACGGCCACCGCATGCAGCCGCGAGGTTTCAAACGATGTATCTTCACCCGCAGCGTAGGGGCTAGCAGCAGACAGTGCGATGAAGTACGGGATGTAGCGGGCCAGTTGCTGCGTGAGGTACACCGCCTCGTCTCCGCTGCCCACGCCAATGTGCACATGCTGGCCGAACACCGTGAACTGCTTGGCGAGGTAGCCGTATAGATGGCTCACACGCATGAAGCGTTCGGTAGGGTAAATGCGCCTGTCGCGCCACACCGCAAACGGGTGCGCACCACCACCGGAGATCGCTAGGTTGAGTTTGTCGGCTGCTGCACTCACACGGTTGCGTAACTCCATCAACTCAGCCAGCAGCGGCTCATAGCGCTCATGTACGCTGGAGTTGAGCTCTATCATGCTCTCGGTGATCTCAGGCTTCACGCGCTCATGTAAGTCGGCCTTCTTGTGCAGTAGCAAGATCAGATCCTCGGCCCCTCGCGAAAGGCTGAAGTCGCGCGTGTTCAGAATCTGCAATTCAAGCTCGACTCCAACAGTAAAGCGCTTGGAAGTGGAAAAACTTAGCACGGTGAAACTTCACTCATCTCTTAGTGGTGACTCAGCATGGCTTGCTGTGCGCTGGGTGGGCCCTGCTGCGCCGTTGTGCCCGCAACGCCCTCGTCACTGACGGGCTCGATGCGCGACGCAGGCGCAGGGTGAGTCACGGCCCACTCCAGTTGCCCACCTGATCTGCGTGATGCGTTACGGGGTGACTCACCGCTGAGCTTGAGTACCACCAGTAACGCGAGCGGCGCAATCACATCGGTGATCGCCAGCGCCAGTAACAGGCCCATCATCGCTGCGGCGTCAATCGCAGCGTAGCCAAGCTTGACTTGAAAGTACATCGCCAGCGCAGTGATGGACATAGGCTGCAAGGCGACGGTCAAACCGATGTGCTGCGACCAGCGCGTGCCGCTTGCGGGCCCGGCAATCGACACCGCTAGAGCCTTGGCGGCCAGCCGTGCGGTGATGAGGCCGAACGCCACACCCAGCACGACCGGCCAATCCTGATCACTAACGGCCCACTCACTCCACGGTAATGCTGCCGCTGCAAACATGAACAAACCTGCGTTGAATAGCGCGACGATGGCGTGTGTGTCAGGCCAATGTACCGGCGGCGACGGCGTAACGTGCGAAGCCAGCAGCGCAGCCGCAGGTTGCTGCACCAGCGGCGTGCGGTCTGGCCAAAAGCGTTGTAACCACCTGGGCGCGGCAGCTCGTAAGCTCGTCCGTGACGGGCGCTCGGCCACCGTCAGACCCAGCACCAGCGTGGCCACCAGCACCGGTGCGTTCAGCCACTGCGCCAAACCAATTGCCGCAAGTACGACACCCACCAGACACTGCCAGCCGTAGGCCCAACTGCCGGCCTTCTGCGCCTCGCGCGCGGCCGCGCCCCGGCTGAGTAATGCGCCCAGCACGCGGCCCGCGATGCCGCCAATCACGATCGCCGCAATCAGGCTCAGCGCTGGGCCATACAGATCAATCAAGGCCATGTCAGCGCGCGTGGACTGCACCAATGTGAGCAGGGTAGACACGCCAACTGCAGCCACCACGGTGCTGATGGCCGACAGGTGCAGCGCACGCTCGCTGATTTGCCCCTCAGCCTGCGTTTGCGCAGCCAGCGCATGGATCACCACTGGCGAGCTACCCGTTGCAATCGCTGCAATCAGTAGCGTAGCCCACAACTCCACACCCAGCCATGAAAGCACACCGTAAACTGCACCGAACGTGAATGCGCATTCCAGCACCGAGGTGGCGAACAGAGCACGGTTACGCAGCAACCATCGCAACTGAATACGCCGGCCGATTTCCACCAGGACAAAACCCAGCAACACCTGAAAGAACGCTCGGCCATCGAGCACCAGCTCGGCCACCGGCCAGCCCATATCGAGCAGGCTCAACAGCAAATGGCAAACCACGCCGGCAATGAAGTAGCCTGTCAGACGGGGAAGCCGCAGACGGTGCATCAGCTCGCCCGCCAGCGCGCCAAACACCAACGCCAGACCAAGCAGCAGGATGGGCGGAGTGAATTCGAGCACGGACTGTGCATAGGTCCATAGCTCTTGAAGAATCGGTTGAGTGTCTTGCACGGCAGCCCTCCATCACCAGTCGCGCACAGTCACGCAGTGCAGACACCAAGCCCGTAGCGCAGTGTCAACCCCAGCAATGCACTGGCACGCTTTGGCTGAGGGTGCACCCTAACACCGAAACGTGACAGCGAGCAATGACAAACCGTAACCCGCGCAAGCAAACGCGATCTGCTAGCGCGAATTTTCATGAATCGCTGACATCTGCATGCAATTCACATGAATTGATGTAGCAATGTGACCAATGACAAAGCGTACTGCATGCAGGCCTACCGGGCTTGCCTAGCGGGTGCCTTCAGCACAATCACATTACCTGCAAGCGCAAGTGTGATACCGAGCAAGGTGAGCACCTGCCATTGAAAGCCCTCGAACACCGAGGAAATGATGAGTGCTACCACCGGCACCATCACGCCGATGTAGCCGGCGCGTGCTGCGCCAATACGCGCGAGCAGCGTAAGGTAACCGGCAAAGGCGAGCACCGAGCCAAACACCGTGAGATAAAGCAGCGACAGCACATAGGGCGCGCGCGTATCGATGGCCAGCGGCAAACCCGTGGCAAGTGCATACACCAGGCAAGCTGCCCCGCCATAGGCCATGCCCCAGGTCATCTTTTGCCACACACTCAAACCCCTGCGCGCGGCCTGCTCGGCAGGCACGTTGCCAGCCGCCGATGTGACAACGGCAGTGGCTGTGAGCAACGCGCCCAGCAGGAATTGCTGATCGGTGTTGAGCCCTTTGAACTCGGGCCAGAACACCAGCGCAATGCCAATGATGCCAAGCACGCCACCCAGCGCGACACGGCGCGACATGGGCGTGCCAAATGCGATGCGCGACGCCAGCATGTTGAGTAGCGGCGAGGCGGAGTACCCCACGGCCACCAGTCCGGAGACGACGTAACGCTCGGCGTGGTATACGCATACGTAGCTGATACAAAACATGAACAGCCCAAACAGCAGCAGTGTGCGATGTGTACGCCAATCAAACTGCAGCGTCTCGCCGCGCCATGTGCAATATCCCGCCAGCATGGCTGCAGCCAGCAGAAAGCGCCAGGCAATGCTCACCTCTGGCGGTACGGCGCCCAGTTGAAACTTGATGGCAATCCAGGTAGAGCCCCAGATGAGCACGCAGAGGAGAAAGATATGCAGATTGCGGGGGGTCATGGTGTGGGTTGCAGCAACATGCTACAGGTCACAGCAGCGACCCGGACGCCCGGCAAATCACTGGCATGAAGAGCGCGCACCCGAGCAGCATCATGAGGTATTTACTGTTAATAGTATTACTCGATTAATGCTCTATCTATGTGCAGTGATAACTATATACTTTTACGAGTATTAACAAAACAAAACCCCGCGACCTCTCAGCCGCGGGGCTTGCGCAATACCTGCGGTTTGTTAAGTGCTAAATGAAGAACCACAACCGCACGTGGTGGTGGCATTGGGATTCTTGATGACGAACTGCGCGCCTTGCAGGTCTTCTTTGTAGTCGATCTCGGCTCCAACCAGATACTGATAGCTCATTGCGTCGATGAGCAGGCTTACGCCGTTCTTTTGCATCACGGTATCGTCGTCGTTGGTCAGTTCATCAAAGGTGAAGCCGTACTGAAAGCCCGAGCAACCCCCGCCTTGCACAAAAACGCGCAGCTTGAGATCGGGGTTACCTTCCTCGTCGATCAGTTGCTTGACCTTCTCGGCCGCGGAGTCGGTAAACACCAGCGGTGCGGGCATTTCGGCAACAGCATTGGCCGGCGTGGCATCGGCAACAGCCGCTTGAGCGCTCATGGAAACTCCTTACCTTATGCGAATAATCTATTCTAGTCGCAACGCAAAACCCTTGCCAGCCGTGACGAAGACGACCCAATCTACGGAGGTGGCTTGGGGGTTGCAGTGTAAGGGATACCCGCGACGACTCGTCAGTTACTCATTATTGGCCGCCAGCTTGAGCGCTGGTTGCGTATCTGGTGCACCGGACAGCGGGCTCAACTTGCCCTTGACCTGTGCGCCCTGGTGCATCTCCAGGGTTTTGTAGCTTACATCTCCATAGATGCGGGCCTTGGGCTGCAATTCAAGCAGCTCTGACGCTTCGACATTACCGCGCACTTCACCATTGACGATCACGTGGCCGGCATGCACCTCGCCTTGCACCTTGCCGTGCTCGGAGATGACTACCATGCTTTTCAGCTCATCGGCAGCCACAATGTTGCCTACCACCTCGCCATCGACGCGCAGGCCGTCGTCAAAACGTACGTCACCCTCTATGCGCGCTCCTTCGCCGATCAGGCTGCGGATAGCGGGTTGCTTTTTGCGTCCAAATATCATGGTCAACTCCTGGGCATCGGCAACAAGCACGATGCATAGTCAGCCCAATGTCATGGAGTGCACGACGTGCACCATGCATGAGTCTATGGTTACTACAACTTGGCAGTCTGAGTGGACCGCACACCCGAACGGTCTATCACCCGTGCT
>CAYSMM010000147.1:5472-6415 GCA_964432095.1 uncultured Burkholderiaceae bacterium
AGCACCGTACCCTCGGGAAGTGTCAATGTTCCCTGCACCCGCTGATACGCCTTGAAACTCAACTTGTGCTGAATGTCGCTTTGCCGCGGCGCATCTGGGAAAGTCGCGGTCCATGGCTTGCCGGCCTGCGTGCCGCTCATCACAAACTCATAGCGGCCTTGGAAGTCGGGCGGGTTTTTGCCGGTTTGAATGACCAGCATACGATAGTTATACACGTTTGGCCGACTCGTCTCTACCTGCAGCGCGCGTATTGCCAGAGGCTGCGCTTCGTTGGCAGGAATGAGCCGCTCGAAGAAACGAAGATCATCCTTGAGCTGGCTGTTTTCCGCTTCGAGTTGCTTGATCTGGGTTGCCAGCCGGTCTTGCGTGGCCTTCTCGGTCTTGAGCAGAGAATCGGCTGTGTTCGCCTTCGAAGACAGCTTACTCTGCTCCTCGCGCAGCGCGGCGTTTTCGGCTCGCAGTTCGGCAAGCTCTTGCTTGGCATTACTGTCGAGGCCGGCAATGCCCTTGCCAAACTCAAAGGCCCACAAGGCCAGGGCCGCTGACAAGCCGAATACCACAGCCATCGCCGCCCAGCGCAAAGGCCAGGGCAAATGGCTACGCACCGTCATGCGCGGGGCACTGATGCTCATGCGACGTTTGAGTAACTTCCAACGCATGGAGTCAACTTATCGAGGTCTGGCTTTGGGGTCTAGCAACAAGGCGTAATAAGTGATTGCAGTAGAAGCAGTTTGCACTGAATGAGCAAAGCCGCGACAGATGAAGTCTGTACGCGGCTTTGAGTAATCAGTACACCCAGGCGGGTGTTGCCAATGAGTTTCCGATTGGCGGCGAAGCCCTGGAACCGCAATGTACAAAGACGTACAGAGATATACCAGTCATCGCCCAACAACGCATGAAGCCCATGCGCAGTTCGTTTAGCGCTTGCTGAACTGCTTGCGGC
>CAYSMM010000148.1:0-6369 GCA_964432095.1 uncultured Burkholderiaceae bacterium
GGCACGTTTGTGCCGCCCACGCTGATTGAGTTAAACCATATCAGTGAGCTGCAACGCGAGGTATTTGGCCCCGTGCTCCATGTGATGCGCTACAAGCGGCGCGACCTTGCTGTGCTGATGCAGCAGATCAACGCCACGGGCTATGGGCTGACTCTCGGTTTACATACACGGATTGACGAGGTGATTGCACAAGTAACCTCGCAGGCCCGCGCAGGCAACCAATATGTGAATCGCAACATGGTGGGTGCGGTTGTCGGAGTACAGCCGTTTGGCGGCGAGGGCTTGTCGGGCACTGGTCCCAAAGCGGGCGGGCCGCTGTATCTCTACCGCCTGCTTTCACAGCAGCCTAGCGACGCAGCTGCTCGCGCAATGCGCTATGCAAGCGGCGCCGTTAGCGCAGCGGATATATCGCCATCACCGTCGCAAGGCAACGTGGCACTCCATGCGCTGCAAAGCTGGGCTGCGCAGAATTGTCATCACAACGTAGTTGAGGCATGCGCTCGGTTTGCGCATGCACTCGGATTTCCGGGTGTTATCACCCTGCCTGGCCCAACCGGCGAGCGAAATACCTACAGCCTGCACCCGCGCGAGGCCGTGCTATGCCTCACGTCGACTGGCCCACTGGCCGACAGTGACCGGCTGGTTCAACTCGCAGCCGTGCTGGCCATAGGCAGCCGTGCAGTATGGCCCGCAGATACTACTGCTCTAGCCAGTAGCCTGCCAAGTGCTGTGCGCGAGCACATCACGTTAGTGGCCGACTGGACCGCCCCGCAGGCGCAGTTTGATGCGGCCTTGCACCATGGAACGGAGGCAGATTCACTCGATGTCGCCGCCAAACTTGCCAGCCGCACGGGCGCCATCGTCAACCTGCAAGCCTTGCGCAGCGCAGACCCCCATGTAGCGCTGGAGCGCTTATTGATCGAACGCTCTCTCAGCGTCAACACGGCCGCTGCTGGTGGCAACGCTAGCCTGATGACGATGGCCGAACCGGTGTGATGGTTTTATGCAAAGCGTTGGCGATAACTGGGCTGGCCAATACGCTGTAACTGCACAACCTTGATTGCTGTACAACTGCTGCCGTGAAAATTCAGTGCACTAGTTTTACGTCGACTCAAGTTACTGCGCTGACAAAGCGATGACCTTGACATCGCTGACTGGATAAAGCTGAAGCGGGTTACCTCAGCCGACAGCGTGCCCGGCTGCTTGCGAAAACGACATCGCCACAAAGTCCACAAATGCCCGCACTCGCGCAGCTAGCTGGTGGCGCTGCGGGTAGACGGCGTAAATGTCGGCATCGGGCGTAAAGTACGCCGGTAGCACCTGCACCAGGCGCCCGCTGGCCAGGTGGCGCTGTATGTCCCACTCTGCGCGCATCAGGATGCCGTGGCCATCTAGCGCCCAGTTGACAGCGATCTCGCCATCGTTGGTGGTGAGGTTGCCGCGCGTCTTGATGGCTTCGGTAGTGGCGCTCTTGCCACGCCCGCTGGACAAGCGCCACAGGCCATACGCCTCTTCGCCTTGTCGGATACCAATGCAGTTGTGCTTCGTCAGATCATTCGGCACCTTGGGAGTGCCGTGCCTGGTGAGGTAAGCCGGCGCAGCGCAAAGCAGTCGACGGTTGGGTGCGATGTGGCGCGCGATCACTCGTGCGTCGGGAGGCGCACCGAAGCGGATGCAGACATCGAAGGAATCCTCGGTGAGCGCGGGCGGGTTCACCGAGAGTTGTAGTTGCACCTCCACCTGCTGGTATTGCCGCACAAAGCGCGAGATCAGCGGCGCCACGTAGCTGCGGCCAAAACCCAGCGTCGCATTCACGCGCAGCAAGCCTTTGGGCGTGGCCTTGGAGACGCCCAGCAACTGTTGCATGCCATCGATCTCACTGAGGATTCGGCGCGCGTGCTCGAGGTAGAGATCCCCTTCGGGTGTCATGCTCATGCGTCGCGTGGTGCGATTCACCAGGGACACGCCCAAGCGCGCCTCCATCTGTGCCAGGTGCTTGCTCACCGCGGGCGTGGTGATGCCGAGTTCGCGCGCCGCCGCGCTCAGGCTGCCGGCGCTAGCGAGCACAGAGAAAAAGCTCAGATCTGCGGGCTGGATGGGGTTGCTCATGACCGCTCCACTGTTGAATTCAGGTGAACAATGGATTCACTATAGCCGTGAATACCCACATCACTCCAAACTTACAGTCACGGCATTGATTCACCCTCACACACGGAGACTACCCATGAAAACCTATGCCATCGCCACCATTCCCGGAGACGGCATAGGCAAAGAAGTCGTGCCTGCCGGTCAGTTGGTGCTGCAAGCTCTGGCCGCCACCAGCAACGCACTGCGCTTCGAGTTCGAGAACTTCGATTGGGGCGGCGACTACTACCGCGAGCACGACATGATGATGCCGGCTGACGGCCTGGATTTGCTGCGCAAGAAGGATGCGATCCTGTTCGGCTCGGCCGGCGACCCGGATATCCCGGATCACGTCACGCTCTGGGGCCTGCGCCTTAAGATCTGCCAAGGCTTCGACCAGTATGCCAATGTGCGTCCGATGCGCATCCTGCCCGGCATCGACGCACCGCTCAAGCGCTGCAAGCCCGAAGACCTGAACTGGGTCATCGTGCGAGAGAACTCTGAAGGCGAGTACTCCGGTGTGGGCGGTCGCGTGCACCAGGGTCACCCGATCGAGGTGGCCACGGACGTGACCATGATGACCCGCGCCGGTGTGGAGCGCGTGATGCGTTTTGCGTTCAAGCTCGCGCAGAGCCGCCCCCGCAAGCAGTTGACCGTGATCACCAAGAGCAATGCCCAGCGGCATGCGATGGTGATGTGGGACGAGATTGCGCTGCAGATTTCTAGGGAGTTCCCTGACGTACGCTGGGACAAGGAGATCGTGGACGCCGCCACCGCGCGCATGGTCAGCCGCCCGGCTACGCTCGACACCATCGTCGCCACCAACCTGCACGCCGACATCCTCTCTGATCTGGCAGCCGCGCTGGCCGGCAGCCTGGGCATCGCGCCGACGGCCAACATCGACCCCGAGCGCCGCTACCCCAGCATGTTCGAGCCCATCCACGGCTCGGCCTTCGACATCATGGGTAAGGGCCTGGCGAACCCGGTCGGAACCTTCTGGAGCTGCGTGATGCTGCTCGAACATCTGGGTGAATTCGACGCCGCCAATCGCCTGATGAGCGCCATTGAGCAGGTCACTGCCAACCCCGCGTTGCACACCGGTGACCTGAGCGGCAAGGCCACCACGGCCCAGGTCACCCAGGCGGTATGTGGGCTGCTCGGCGTCGACCAGCAATGCCTAGTCGCCGCAAAATGATCCGAAAAATAGTGAACAGAAACACCAACGCGATCAATGATTTAACCAACAAACCCTAAGTCACGCTTCGCATTCCTACCACTCGTTTTTGCACCGAAACAAGACGACCCCACTACAAAAGTCGGGGTTGGAGCCTCTATGACCAGACGTTGGCCTAAATATATTGGGTGCGCTTTTCGAAAATCAAGCTAACGCAAAGCCCTCCTCCGTCACGATCGCGAACATGGACACTTCCGCCAAGGCGCGCGGTAGCTGCACGAACAATCGCAAGACCGAGTCCACTGCCCTCGACGCTGTGCGATTGACTGCCACGGCGAAAACGCTCGAACGCAGTAGCGTGGTCGTTGGCCGAAAACCCTGGGCCACTGTCGCATACGCTAAGTTCAACAGCATGCTGCGCGTTGATCGTCAGTGTGACAATCACATCGGCGCCGGTGCCAGCATAGTTGATCGTGTTATCAAGCAGATTGTCGAGAATCGTCACCAAATCGTCGCGACTGCCGAAAATGTGAGCATCGCCCGATTCGTCGAACGATAATTTTTGTCGTTTTGCGAAAGCACGTGGCGCGTGAAACGCAATGCAGTCTGCAGCAATGTCGCGCACGCTAAGATGAGTCTGCTCGGTCGCCGGTGAGGCAGCGTCGAGCCGCGCAAGCTGGAGCATGCGAGCTAGCGAACGCGCTGCGCGATCAACCCCGCGTTGCAACTCGGACAGGCGTTCATTCCGATCGTTTGAGTCGCTCGCACGCGCCACACTGTGCGCTTGTGCTTGGATCACCGCGAGTGGCGTGCGCAATTCGTGTGCGGCGTTCGAGAAGAATTGTCGCTCAATGTCGATCTGATGCTTGAGTGCCTTGGTACGCGAGTTGATGGCGGCGATCACCGGTTCTAGCTCCACGTATTCTGTGCGTGAATAGAGCATCTCGAACGCTTCGGGCTTGAGCGATCCAATTCGATTGGCAAGTGTGACGATCGGGCGCATTGCATACGTTGCAGCGAGCGAAGAGGCAAGAAGCAGAAACGCGAGGTATCCCAACGCAATCAGCGGAGAGCTGCTCAACAGGGCGTCGCGCAGAATATGTCGCGTATAGCCTTCCGTAGTTGCAAAAAACGCGACGGTTTTCGCTGTATCGTTCGTTGCAGCCGCTAGATACCAACCGCTGTCATAGATTGCTCGAGTTGGCGGTTTCGCTTTGAGCGCTTCGATGATCTCCAACGGAGGAGCCTCCGACGACGCGATCATGCGCCCATCACGAAATAACACATACTGGATTTCTGACTTCTCCGGTTTTGGCGAAGCGAAATTCAAGTGAACGGAGCGTACTTTCTCGGCGGTAATCTTGATCTGCGTATCGTCTTCGGAATTCGCAAACACCAGCATACTGTACGCCGCCAGCGACAAATCGTCGTTGACCGCCTCGGCATCCGGTCGCGCAAGCCAAACATAGCCGAAGAGTGCGAGAAAGACTGATACCGTGAGCGCCGTTGCAGTGAACAGATAACGGCGAAACAATGAAGGGCATAACAGACGCTTCACGAGGCACTCAACATATAGCCGACGCCGCGAACCGTTTTGATTTGCGTACCGCCGATTTTTTTTCTCAAGCCATGTACCAATACCTCAAGCGAAGCATTGCTCGGTGCTTCGTTGATAGGCCAAACATTTTCTAGGAGCGCACGGCGCGTTACGACGCGTTCGGCGGCGCGAATCAAGTGTTCGAGCAAGGCGACTTCCAGCGGCGTTAAGGCTGCGGCCTCGCCGCGCACCTTCACCGTACGTTGGGTCGAATCGAATTCGATGTCGCCGAGCGTCCACGCGCTCTGCGCGAAACCAGCAGTGCGTCGCACGACCGCTGCGATGCGCGCGCAGAGCTCGGGCACCGCAAACGGTTTAATCACGTAGTCGTCGGCACCTGTGGCAAAGGCATGCAAGCGATCACCGAGCGCTTCGCGCGCCGTCATCACGATAACTGGGACACTTTGTTTTTGCGAGCGCAGAGAAGACAACAGTTCGAAGCCTTCACCATCCGGGAGATTGATGTCAAGCACGACACAAGAAAACGAAGCGCTACCGAGTTGAGTAGTCGCCTCGCGAAGGCGACGTACCCAAATCACTTCGTAGTTTTCCCCTCGCAGTGCACGCACGAGTGCACCGCCCAGGTCCAAATCATCTTCTACCAAGAGCAGCCGCATCAAAACACTCGTCGCGTTAGTCCAGCAATGCCAGTATAGCGTACGACAGGTTCCCCAAGGGTCCTTCGAACGGTGCTTTCTCGCCATTAACCATCACTGCAACTGCGCGATTCTTCGCGGGTTGCAGGAGCGCGTAACAACCGAAGATGTCTGTCGATCCATAGTGATAGGTTACTTGCTGTTGCTGTTTGTCCTTGCCATCGGTTGCCCAGCCGAGCGCGTAGCCGAATTGCGTTCCTGCAATCGCGCGATGCAATCGTTGGTAGCTCGCATTGGTGAGCGACTTTGCGGTCCCGCCACGAAGTGCAGAGAGATGTGCGCGCAAGTACTTCGCATAGTCGATCACGTTCATGCTCACGTTGCCTGCTGGACTCAGCGCCGGTCGAAATTGTGCAGTCAGCTCGTCCGGCGCTAATGGCGTAAACGTGGCGCCATCGAACAAGTGTCCGTAGGGTGCAGCCGCCACGGCTTGTCCTGGCCATCCTATCGTGCCCTTGATTCCCAGCGGGGTGAAGACTCGCTCGTCGATCAGCCGTTCGTATGATTTTCCGGTGACGGCTTCCAGCACGGCGGCCGCCGCCGCATATCCACCGTTGGAGTACACAAACGAGGCGCCGGGCGCTGCTACCGGGTCGCGCGTCATCAGAAATGCAAGCGTCTGTCTGCGTTGCTCGATAGCGCTGCCCTTAAACGGCGGCAAGATTTCTTCGATGTCTTGCCTGAACAGAAGGGGCTCGATTCCCGCGCGATGCGAAAGCAGTTGTTCGAGCGTCACGCTTGCGTATGCGGGTTGCCCTGTCGAGCGTAGTTGCGGCACCAAGTCGTAGATCGGCGCTTCCAGGTAAAGCTCACCGAGT
>CAYSMM010000149.1:0-6268 GCA_964432095.1 uncultured Burkholderiaceae bacterium
GGCCTGGAGCCCAAGCCCGAGGGTGGCGAGGTGCGCATCCGCGCCGAGCGCGTTGCAGCCGAGGGCGTCGACCGTTTGCGCGTGACCGTGGCAGACACCGGTGTCGGCCTGGCCGCCACGGGCACGCCCAGCACGCGCGGCACGGGCCTCGGTCTGTCGAACATTCGCGACCGGCTGGCGCTTTACTACGGCGACAAGGGCAAGCTCGTGCTGAAACCCAACCAGCCCTCTGGTACGCTTGTCACGATTGATATTCCGTTTGAGGTGAAGAAGTAAATGAGCCAGCCCCGAGCCATCATTGCCGACGACGAGCGCCTCATGCGCGAGCTGTTACGTGCGCGCCTGGGCGAAGCCTGGCCCGAGCTTCAAATTGTCGAAGAGGCCAAGAACGGGCAGGAGGCGGTTGAGCTGGTGGCGCAACACCAGCCCGACTATGTGTTCCTCGACATCCGCATGCCCGGTTTGACGGGTATCGAGGCGGCACGCTCGATGGCGCAAGCTGGCAGCCAGACGCATGTGGTGTTCGTGACAGCGTATGACGAATACGCCGTCGAGGCGTTCGAGCAAGGTGCGGTGGACTATGTGCTCAAGCCCGCTGAAGTCGAGCGCCTGCAGGTGACAGTTGAGCGGCTCAAGGCCAAGCGCAACCAGCCGCCAGCCGATATGAGTGCGCTGCTCGACGCGATTTCTGCGCGTATGGGTGCGCCACGTCAATTCCTGCGCTTCATCCAGGCCAACGTCGGCCAGAACCTGCGCATGATTGCGGTCGAAGAAGTGCTGTTTTTCATCAGCGACGAGAAGTACACTCGTGTACAACTGGTCGAGGGGGAGGCGCTGATCCGCAAGCCCATCAAGGAACTTGTGGACGAGCTCGACCCCGCCGAGTTCTGGCAGATCCACCGCTCTACGCTCGTCAACGCCAAGCAGATCGCGACCGTCAGCCGCGACTTTCGCGGCCACCTGATCGTGCAACTAAAGAACCATCAGCAAAAGCTGGAAGTCAGCCGCAGCTATACCCACCTTTTCAAAGGCATGTGAATCTTATACTCATGTATCTATATATTTATTATTGGTATTCTATCAACCGGTAAAGGCTATGAACTCAATGGAGTATTTGATCTGCTGATCTGATTCAAGCGCGTATGGCTACGCGTGGCACGCGCTTCGATAGACTAGGCAGCGTGATTCCGCAAACCTTCATCACTGACTTGCTTGCCCGCGCCGACATCGTGGAGATCGTCGGCCGTCATGTAGAGCTCAAGAAGGCGGGTGCCAACTATAAAGGCTTGTGTCCATTTCACGGTGAGAAGACGCCGTCGTTCACGGTCAGTGCTTCCAAACAGTTCTATCACTGCTTTGGCTGCGGTGCACATGGTACGGCCATCACATTCTTGATGGAGCACACCGGCGTCAGTTTCGTGGACGCAGTCAAGGATCTGGCCGGCATGTACGGCCTCAAAGTGCCCGAAGAGCGTAGCTCTGCCGAAGAGCAGGCTCGTGCTCGTGAAGAAAAGGACCAGTACGCGCGGCTTACCGACGCGCTGCGCAAGGCCAACGACTATTACCGCATGCAGCTCAAGGCCAGCCCGCGCGCAATTGCCTACCTCAAAGGCCGCGGCCTCACCGGGCAGATCGCTGCGCTGTTCGGCCTGGGCTACGCGCCCGACGACTGGCGCGCACTCGGCGCAGCCTTCGCCGACTACGCCAGCAATGCCGACCTGGTGGACAGCGGGCTGGTGGTCGTGAAGGACAGCGACGACGACGCACCGCAAAAACGCTACGACCGCCTGCGCGACCGCATCACCTTTCCCATCCGCAACACGCGCGGCGACATCATCGGCTTTGGCGGCCGGGTGCTGGACAAGGGCGAGCCGAAATACCTGAACTCGCCCGAGACGTCGGTGTTCCACAAGGGCGAGGAGTTGTACGGCCTGTTCGAGGCGCGGCAGGCCATACGCCAAAAAGGCTACGTCATCGTAGTCGAGGGTTACATGGACGTGGTCGCGCTGGCGCAAAACGGCTTTGAGAACGCCGTTGCCACACTCGGCACCGCCTGCACGCCCATGCATGTGCAAAAGCTGTTTCGCCACACCGAGGCGGTGGTGTTCAGTTTTGACGGCGATGCAGCGGGCCGCCGCGCCGCGCGCCGCGCGCTGGAGGCCGCGTTGCCGTATGCCGGCGACACGCGCACCGTGCGTTTTTTGTTCTTGCCGAATGAGCATGACCCCGACAGTTACGTGCGCGAGCTGGGCACCGATGCGTTCGAGCGTGCCGTCAGCAACGCCACACCCCTGTCCACGTTTTTCATGCAAGCCGTGGCCGACGGTTGCGCGCTTGGCACGGCCGAAGGCCGCTCGCAAGCCATCGTTAATGCCAAGCCCATGCTCAATCAATTGCCGGACGGTGCTCTGCGCGTGCAGATATTGCAGGCGCTGAGTGAACTCACCCGCACCGATCTGCGCGATCTCAAACGGCTGGTGTTTGGCCGCGGCGGCGCATCAGAGGCCGCGCCGTCGCGCTTTGGCCAGCGCGAGGTACAGACGACGCCGGTACGCCGTGCCGCCTTGAGTGCGCAGGAGCGCGCGGTCGTGAGCCTGCTGTCTTACCCCGCAGCATGGGAGCAGCTTTCAGAAGAGCAACGCCTGCTGCTCTGCGAGGGCGCCGACGCTGCAGCCGAGCTGGTGCGCTGGCTCGAGCGGGTGCTGATCGTGGCGCCGGAGGGTGGGCTAGCCGCCTTGCAAACCGCCGTTGACGCAGGCACCTTGCCTGAAGAGGGCCTGCGT
Organism: uncultured Burkholderiaceae bacterium; assembly: GCA_964432095.1. Classification (GTDB taxonomy): domain Bacteria; phylum Pseudomonadota; class Gammaproteobacteria; order Burkholderiales; family Burkholderiaceae_C; genus CAYSMM01. The sequence continues at coordinate 2,784 of CAYSMM010000149.1, forward strand.
CTAGCGCGGCAGTCACTGCTAGAAAGCACCGAAGCCACCGCCAGCGATGTGTTTGCCGCCGTCGGGCAACTGGAGCGCCTTGCGCTCGAGCGCGAGGCCAAAGACCTGGCCGCAAGCGGCTTGACCACGCCCGATATACGTGAGCAGTATTTGGCAGTCCTGGCGCGGCTAAAGGCACTGAATGTACCGATTGCTGAACCGGGGCTGCCAAGCCCTTGATTTTTAGGCGATTTCCCCACAACGTGATTCTGGCGCTTTCGGCTCACAACGCTATAATTTAGGGTTTGCCCATGCACGGCTAGTGAAGCATGTCATGGTACATGCGACTAGTGAATTTGCGGCCTGCCGCCTGGGCCGCCTGCACCGTAGCCAAGTACCACAGCCAATTGCACAAACCGCGCCAACCTGAGCTCACCTCAGCCAACATGACTCAATCGACACCTCGTTTCTCGCACGATGCCCGCTATAGCCATAACCGTGATGGCATGCACCCCGCTGCCGCAGCTTCAAAAAAGCCCGTGCCTAAAAAGCCTGCCGCCAAACCTGTGAAGGCGGTCAAGCCAGCTGCAAAGCCGGGTAAACCCGCATCCAAATCCATCGCAAAAGTCGCGGCCAAACCTGCCTCCAAGCCCAGCAGTAAGTCCGCAGCCAAGCCCGCCAATCAACCTGCGACAAAGCCCACTGCCAAACCGGCAGTCAAGTCCGCCGCTAAGGCTGAGGTGAAGCGGCCTGCAAAAGCCGCAGCACAACCAGCCGTCACGCCCGCTAAGCCCGCGGTTAAGGGTTCCGCCAAGTCGGCCACACCCGCAGTGCAGGCGCACGCACCCGCAGCCAAACCGGCAGCCGCCCAGCGTGGCCGCAAGGCCAAGGCTGAGGCAGGAGCACCCAAGGCCGACAGTGAGGAGGACGATTTGCTCGAGGCCGCAGATGATGTCGCCGAGCCCGAGGTGGTTGAAGAAGAGAAAGTCGTCAAGCCCAAGGGCCGTAGTGCGCGCGCCAAGGAAAAGCAACTGCTCAAGGAGTTTGGCTACGACGACTCCACTATCAGCGAGGAAGACCTTGCCAAGCGCCGCCAAAAACTCAAGACGCTCATCAAGCTCGGAACCACGCGCGGCTTTCTGACGCACGGCGAGATCAACGACCACTTGCCCGACAACCTGGTCGACCCAGAGATTTTCGAGACCATCGTGGGCATGCTCAACGACATGGGCATTGCTGTGTACGAGCAAACGCCAGATGCAGAGACACTGCTGCTCAACCAGCACGGCCCGGCTGCGGCAACCGAAGAAGAGGCCGAAGAAAAGGCTGAGGCGGCGCTGTCTACGGTCGACAGCGAGTTCGGTCGCACGACCGACCCCGTGCGCATGTACATGCGCGAGATGGGCACGGTGGAGCTTCTGACGCGTGAGGGCGAGATCGTCATCGCCAAACGCATCGAAGAAGGCATGTCAAAGATGATGCGTGCCATCAGCCACTCACCCATGACAGTGGCTGAGATTCTGCTGATGAGCGACGCGATTGCCGCAGGCACCACACCCGTTCAGCATGTGGTGGACGGTTTCGTGCGCGATGACGCCGCAGACGACTACGTGGCCGAAGAGGAGATGGACTTCGCGATCGACGAGGCCGACGGTGACGACGAGGCTGCGATGAACGCCGCCACCACCAAGCGCCTGGAAGAGTTAAAGGCCAAGGCGCTGGAGCATTTTGCCGGCATGCGCAAGCTGTTTGAAAAACTGCACCGTGCGTATGAGAAGGAGGGCTACAAGTCGCAGGCGTATGAGAAAGCACAAAAAGCCGTCACAGAAAACCTGATGGAAGTACGTTTTACCGCGCGCGCTATCGAGAAGCTGTGCGACACGTTGCGCGGCCAGGTGGACGACATCCGTAAGATCGAGCGGCAAATTCGCCGCATCGTGGTGGACCGTTGTGGCATGCCGCAGCAGCAGTTCATCGAGACGTTCCCCAAGAATGCGCTCAACCTGAAGTGGGCCGACAAAGAGGCGGCCGCCGGCAAGCCGCACAGCCCGGTGATGGAGCGCAATCTGCCTGCCATCAAGGAGCAGCAGCAAAAACTCATAGATCTGCAAGCCAAGGTGGTGGTGCCGCTGGATGATCTGAAACTCATCAACACCGAGATGAGCCGCGGAGAAGCGGAAAGCCGCGATGCCAAGCGTGAGATGATCGAGGCCAACCTTCGCCTGGTGATCTCGATTGCGAAGAAGTACACCAACCGCGGCCTGCAGTTCCTGGATTTGATTCAGGAGGGCAACATTGGCCTGATGAAGGCCGTGGATAAGTTCGAATACCGCCGTGGCTACAAATTCTCGACCTACGCCACCTGGTGGATTCGCCAAGCCATCACACGCTCCATTGCCGACCAGGCACGCACCATCCGCATACCGGTGCACATGATCGAAACGATCAACAAGATGAACCGCATCAGCCGTCAGATGCTGCAAGAGTTTGGCCTGGAGCCCGATGCCACCACACTGGCGCAGAAGATGGACATGCCCGAGGACAAGGTGCGCAAGATCATGAAGATCGCCAAAGAGCCGATCTCCATGGAGACACCGATTGGCGACGATGACGATTCGCACCTGGGTGATTTCATCGAAGACACCGCCACGGTTGCGCCGGGCGAGGCCGCGGTGCACGCCGGCCTGCGCGATGTCGTCAAGGAAATCCTCGACGGCCTCACGCCGCGCGAGGCCAAGGTGCTGCGCATGCGCTTCGGCATCGAGATGGCCAGCGACCACACGCTGGAGGAAGTGGGCAAGCAGTTCGACGTGACGCGCGAGCGCATCCGCCAGATCGAGGCCAAAGCCCTGCGCAAGTTGAAGCACCCGAGCCGCAGTGACAAGCTGCGCAGTTTCCTGGACAACTTGTAAGCCCTTCGCTTTGCAAGCAAAAAAGGCCTGCATTGCAGGCCTATTTCATTGATACTATAAAGTGTATACTGCCGTTACTGGCAGTCAATAGGGGTCGCCAAAGTATTAACTCACCACAGTATCACGGTTGATGGAGGTAATCGTATTGCTTTGGCGTGGTCGTGCTACCCCGCAAGCGCCTCGAATATGCGGCGTGTGATCTCGTCCACACTGCCCACACCCGCAACCCTGCGATACTGCGTGCCTGCCGGGCCGTCTGCCTCAGCTGCCTTTTGATAGTAATCCACCAGCATGGCGGTCTGACTGTGATACACGCTCAGGCGGTGCTTGATGGTGTCTTCCCGATCGTCGTCGCGTTGAATCAAATCCTCACCCGTCACATCATCCTTGCCGGAGATTTTGGGAGGGTTGAACTTGATGTGATAGGTGCGGCCGCTGGCCACGTGCACACGTCGGCCACAAAGCCGCTCGATGATCTCTGCGTCGGGCACGGCGATTTCGAGCACGTAGTCGATCTTCACGCCGGCGTCGCGCATGGCGTCGGCTTGCGTAATGGTGCGTGGAAAACCGTCGAATAAAAAGCCCTTGGTGCAG
>CAYSMM010000150.1:0-6265 GCA_964432095.1 uncultured Burkholderiaceae bacterium
CGATGGTAATGCCCTGCTCTCGCTCGGCCTCCAGCCCGTCGGTGAGCAGTGACAAATCCAGTTGCCCTGCTGCCGTACGCTGCGCCTTGGAGCGCGATACCGCTGCTACATGATCGGACAGCACAGCTTTGCTGTCATACAGCAAGCGGCCGATCAAGGTGCTCTTGCCGTCGTCTACGCTGCCTGCCGTGGTCAGGCGTACCGGTCGAGTTTGTAGTTGTGATGGAGTCATTAGAAATACCCTTCTTTTTTGCGCTTCTCCATCGAAGCTTCGGAGGTTTGATCGTCCATGCGCGTGGCCCCACGCTCGCTGATCGACACTGCAGCCGTCTCGGCAACGATATCGCCTGCGGTCGCAGCAGCGCTTTCGACCGGGCAGGTACAGGTGATATCCCCCACCGTGCGAAACCGCACGGTTACCGTCTCGACCTGCTCTCCGTCACGCGGCGGTGTGAGTGGCGTTACCGGAACCAGCAGGCCCTTACGCCGTACCACCTGGCGAGCATGCGCGTAGTACAAGGGCGGCAGCTCAATGTGCTCACGCTCGATGTACAGCCACACATCCAGCTCGGTCCAGTTGCTGATCGGGAAAACGCGAAAGTGCTCGCCCTTGTGCAGCCGCGTGTTGAACAGGTTCCACAGCTCGGCACGCTGCGACTTGGGCTGCCACTGGCCAAAGCTGTCGCGGTGGCTGAAGATGCGCTCTTTGGCGCGAGCCTTCTCCTCATCGCGCCGTGCGCCGCCCACCAGCGCATCAAGTTGATGCGCCTCTATCGTCTCCAGCAGGGTCACCGACTGGTGCGCATTACGGCTCTCGCTTTCGTGCGCAAGCCTCACGGTGCCCCGATTCATCGAATCCTCAACTTGGCCGATGATCAATTGCGCACCCGATTGCGCCGCACGCCGGTCGCGATAGGCGATCACCTCTTCAAAGTTATGACCGGTGTCGATGTGCACCAGCGTGAACGGCAACTTGATACCAGCAAATGCTTTTTGCGCCAGATGCAGCACCACGGCTGAATCCTTGCCGCCTGAGAACAAAATCGCGGGCCGCTCAAACGCCGCAGCAACCTCACGCAGAATGAAGATCGACTCTTCCTCCAGCCATTTGAGGTGCGCGGTATCAATGTCGTGCGGCTTCAGGGAAACGGGGTCACGCGCAGTCATGCGAGCTCCTTCACGTGTATTACTCTTTCTATGCCGACGTGCAAGCCGCACTCCTCGGTCTGGTGTTTGGCTTCGGCCGCGGCTTCGCCGCTTAACTTGGCCTCTTGGTCCAAGTGAGCCTGCGCCGAAACCCGCACGAGTGCGCTTTGCTGATGCAGACCGCACTCTTTTGTTTGCGGGTTTTCCCACCACCAGCGGCCCGCGCGAACATCCTCGCCCGGAGTAATGGCGCGAGTGCACGGCTCGCAGCCGATACTGGGGTAAAACTCGTCGTGCAACGGGTTATAGGGCACGTTGTGTGCATCGATGTAGTGCCACACATCGCCCTCTGTCCACTCAATCAAAGGGTTGAACTTGTGCAAGCCATGTACTGCATCCCACTCCTGCGCGCGCACATCGCTACGAGTGACGGCTTGTGTACGGCGCAGGCCAGTGACCCACGCCTGCTTACCCGCAAGTGCGCGGGCGAGCGGCTCAGTCTTGCGGATAGCGCAGCAAGCCTTGCGTAACTCCACGCTTTGGTAAAACGCATCACGGCCGTGTGCTTGCTCATAGATGTCGACGTCAGTCATGCGCGGTCGGAAGACCTCCAGCACCGTGCCGTAACGCTGTGCGATGCGCGGCAACATTTCAAGGGTCTGCACATGCAATCGGCCCGTGTCAAGAGTGAAGCCGTGTATGGGCAACTTATGCGTATGAATCAAATGCAGCAGCACCATGTCCTCGGCAGCAAGGCTTGATGCCAGTACACAGGGTGCATTTGCCGCCGCTTGCTGCAGCACGGCCACGGCCTGCTCCAGCTTCAAATCAAAGTCGTGTGAGGCAGGGCCACACAGCCGTGTGTGCAGCGGGCCTTGCACCGCACTCATACCGCATACTCCTTGGTAATTCGCGCCAAGGCTGACTTTTGATTAACAGTAACGGTTTTATACTGCTCTCTGTAATCAACATCAACGATACTCAATGCACGCTGTACGTCAGCCACTTTTTGATCAGCACGTAGCGCAATCTCGTCGAAGCCCACTCGCACGAGGTACAGCACCTGGTCAATCAACACATCTCCTGTAGCGCGTAAAGCGCCGCGAAAGGCAAGACGCGAGCGCAACAATACCGCGCTGGAGTAGCCGCGCCCGTCTGTGAATTTGGGGAAGTTCACACTGATTCGCTCAGCCTGTGCGACGAGCGCTGCGTGCGCAAGCACATCGTCCTGCGGCTCGACGAGCAGATGTGCTTCACCCGTACGAGCTGCACTAAGCGCAACCGGCAGTTGCTCACCAGCGTCTAGCACGTTGACGCGCGCAATCACTCCCTCACTGATGTGTAGCACCACACTCATAGCGCACCCTCCTCTGCGGTTGCTGCAGTTGCCACATGTGCTTTGTCGTACACCGCGTGCTTGAAGGGCTCCAGCCCTAGTCGTCTGACGGTATCCACAAAAATCTCGCCTTCCTCGCGCTTGTGTACGTATACCTCGAGAACCTTGGCAATGACCTCGGGCACTTCATCTGCCGCGAATGAGGGGCCAATGACCTTGCCCGGTTGCGCAACATGGCCACCCGATCCATCACCCGAGCTACCGCCCAGACTGACCTGATACCACTCGCTGCCGTCCTTATCGACGCCCAAGACTCCGATATGCCCGGCATGGTGATGACCGCAGGAATTGATGCATCCCGAGATATTGAGGTGCAGCTCACCCAGATCGTGCAGGTAATCGATGTCATCAAAACGCTGCCAGATCGCTTCTGCAATCGGAATGGACTTGGCATTGGCCAGCGAGCAAAAGTCGCCGCCCGGGCAGCAGATCATGTCGCTCAGCAAATGATGGTTAGGCGTCGCTAGCCCAAGCGCCTTGGCGCGCTGCCAGAGCGTGAATAGCTCGCTTTGCTTTGCGTAGGGCAGCACTACGTTCTGCTCATGTGTCACACGCAACTCGCCCTGAGAGTACTCATCGGCCAGTTGCGCTACCGCCTCCATTTGTGCATCGGTAATGTCGCCGGGCGCCTGACCCACACGCTTGAAAGAGAGCGTGACCGCGGCATAGCCTGCAAGCCTGTGCCCGCGCACCTGCCGCGCGCGCCAACGCGCAAATGCCGGATGCAACGCGTCTTGCTCGCCAAACAACTGCTTGCCATCCATGGGCTCTGGCTCGTCCTCGAATGATTTGGATACTCTTGCAAGTTCATCATTGAACTGCAAACGTGCAATAGCAGCTATTGCCTGATACTCCTCCTCGACTTGTTTAGCGAATTCAGGCCCCAGCGACTTGACGAGGATCTTGATACGCGCCTTGTAAATGTTGTCGCGTCGACCGTGAAGGTTGTACACGCGCAAAATGGCCTCAAGATAAGTGAGCAACTCCGGCCATGGCAGAAACTCACGTACAACAGTGCCGATGATGGGTGTACGGCCCATGCCGCCGCCCACGCGAACCCGAAAGCCAAGCTCCCCTGCTGCATTGCGGTGCAATTGCAATCCAATGTCGTGCCATGCCGTCGCAGCCCGGTCTTCCACCGCGCCACTGATGGCCACCTTGAACTTACGCGGCAGGTACGCAAACTCCGGGTGCATCGTGCTCCACTGCCGCAACACCTCGGCAAAGGGCCGCGGATCGGCAATTTCGTCCTCAGCAATACCTGCGAAGGCGTCTGTCGTGATATTACGGATGCAGTTACCGCTGGTCTGTATGCCATGCATTCCGACTTCGGCCAGCAGGTCCATCACGTCGGCGCTTTTCTCAAGCGGTATCCAGTTGAACTGAATGTTTTGCCGGGTGGTGAAGTGGCCATAACCGCGGTCGTACTCGCGCGCAACTCGCGCCAGTGCATGTAGCTGCGTGCTCGACAGCACGCCATATGGCACGGCCACGCGCAGCATGGGTGCATGGCGCTGCAGATACCAACCGTTTTGCAAACGCAGCGGCTTGAACTCGTCATCGCTCAAACGCCCGCTGAGAAACCGCTGCAGTTGATCGCGGTATTGCGCAGCGCGCTGACGCACCAGTGCATAGTCAAGCTCGGTATAGCGATACATGCCTCTAGCTCCTCAACTCAGCACTGCTCAGCTCAATACCTTGACGCCCGCGACCGTCAGTGCAGCGCATAGCATCATGCGCAGTACCTTCTCTGGTAGCTGCGTAGAAAGCCGTGCTCCCAGCCATATTCCGGGCAGTGAACCGATCAGCAGCGCCACCAGCAGACCGCTGTCAAAATGCCCGAGCAGCACATGACCTAGGCCTGTGATCAGCGTGAGCGGCACGGCATAGGCAATATCGGTTCCTACCACGATGCGCGCAGCGAGCAAGGGATAAATCAACATCAGCGCAGTCACACCAATCGCGCCCGCCCCTACTGAGCTGAGCGCCACCAGCAGGCCAATCAGGCTGCCGAGCACGAGTGTGGCCGTGCGCTGAGCCGCATCGGATTTGAACGGCGGGCTTAGCTGAGCCACAGCATGTAGCTTGTGACGGAACAACACAGCCAGCGCCGTGAGTAACAACGCCACGCCAAGCGCGGGCCTGATCCACTGCACCAGAGCTGCCGGGTTGCCAAGCTTGGCTATACATGCGAGCGTGACGATGGCGGCCAGGCTGCTGCTCAAAATCATGCGCCGCAAGATGCGCCATTCCACATGACCGTGGCGCCAATGCGCCACGCTACCAAAGCCTTTGGTGATCGCCGCGAAAATCAGGTCAGTGCCTACGGCCACAGCGGGCGGCACGCCCATCCAGCCGATGAGCATGGGCGTCATGAGCGAGCCGCCGCCCACCCCCGACATGCCGACGATTGCGCCCACGGCGAAGCCGCTCGCTATTTGAACGCCGACGACACCAAAGTCCACACCCAATCTCCTTGTCAAGGATTGGATGCTAAGGACAGGCGGGTGTGATGTGAACGATTAAATCGCTATTTGCTTATTACGATGCCTGGCACTTACAGGCTCAGTAGCGCAGCGTCTTGATTTGATTCGCGCTGCTGATGAGCGCGATGTCCGCCCTGCGCAGCGCAAACAGGCCATTGGTGACAACACCGGTGATCTGGTTGATCCGCGTCTCAAGCTCGCGCGGCTGGGCGATGCTCAGGCCGTGAACATCCAGAATGATGTTGCCGTTGTCGGTAACGAAGGTCTCGCCGTTCTTCGCCCGCAGTTTCACCTCGCAGCCCGGCCCGCCAAGCACAGCCAGTGCGCGGCGCACCTGCTCGCGCGCCATCGGCAATACTTCTACCGGCAGCGGAAATTTGCCGAGCACTCTGACGCACTTGCTCTCGTCGGCAATGCACACAAACTGCCGTGCAGCGGCGGCCACGACCTTCTCGCGCGTGAGCGCACCGCCACCGCCTTTGATCATGGCGCCGCTGCTGTCGATCTCGTCAGCACCGTCGATGTACACCGGAATCTCGGCCACATCGTTCAAATCCACAACCTTGATGCCCTTGGCGATTAGCAAGCGGGTGCTGGCCTCAGAACTGGACACCGCTGCTGCAACGGCAATACCACTGGCCGCAAGCGCCTCGATGAAGCAGTTGACGGTAGAACCAGTGCCCACACCGAGCACCGCACCCGGCACTACGTACTTGACGGCCTCTCGGCCCACGAGTTGTTTGAGTTCGTCTTGCGTCATACAGTGATCTTACCTGCCTGGCCCAGCGTAGCTTGCGTGGCGATTTGCGACAATGCTGGCACGATGACTGCACTCGACCAACTCAAGCAACACACCACCGTGGTGGCCGACACCGGCGACTTTGCGCTGCTGGAGCAGTTTCAGCCCACCGACGCCACCACCAACCCCACGCTCATTCTCAAGGCTGCGAACAAGCCGGAGTATCGTGATCTGGTCAGCCGCGTGCTGCGCGACAGTGCCCACGCAACGCTTAGCGACAAGGTGGATCAGCTGCTCGTTACCTTTGGCCTGGAGATTTTGAAGCGCATACCTGGCCGTGTGAGCACCGAGGTGGATGCGCGGCTGAGTTACGACGCTGCGGCCACCGTTGCCAAGGCGCGGCAGATCATGCTGCACTACCAGGCGGCAGGTGTTGCACGTGAACGGGTGTTGATCAAGATTGCCTCGACCTGGGAGGGTGCGCAGGCTGCCCAGATG
>CAYSMM010000151.1:0-6210 GCA_964432095.1 uncultured Burkholderiaceae bacterium
GCAAGCAGGTGCAGGGACTGGGCCAGCCTGGCGACGTGCTGCTGGCCATCAGCACCAGCGGTAACAGCGCCAACGTGCTGGAGGCGGTGAAGGCAGCGCAGCAGCGTGATATGACCGTGGTTGCACTCACGGGCAAGGGCGGCGGGCGTATGAATGAACTGTTGCGTGAAGAAGATGTCCACCTGTGTGTACCGTCCAGCCGCACCTGCCGCATTCAGGAGGTGCACCTGCTCACCATCCACGCGTTGTGTGATGGGATTGATTGGCAACTGATGGGCGAATCGCCCCAGGAGTGATACTCATGACAAGTCATGTAACGTCCCGATCCATTCATTTGGGTGCTATGGCGCTGGTGTTGGCAGCGACAAGCCTGTTACAGGCCTGTGTACCCTTGGCTGCCACAGTAGTGGTTGGCACCGCGCTGGTAGCAACTGATCGGCGAACCACGGCCACGGTTGCAGTGGATCAGGAGATTGATTTTCGCGGCACGCGCGCGGTCAATGACGCCATCGGTGGGCGCGGCCATATCAACGTCAACGCATACAACCGCGTCGCGCTGCTCACGGGCGAGGTGCCGTCTGAAGGCGACCGTAAACTGGCCGAGGACACGCTGCTCAAGTTGACCAATGTCAAGAGTGTGGTCAACGAGCTGGCTGTGATGGGCAATGCCTCTCTCGGCTCGCGCTCCAGTGACTCGTTGATCACTGGCAAGGTAAAGGCCTCGTTTGTGGAAGCCAAAGATGTGAGCGCCAACGCGTTTCGCGTGACGACCGAGCGCGGCATCGTACATCTGCAGGGCCTGGTCACCGAGCGCGAGGCCAACATTGCTGCCGACGTTGCAGCTCGCGTGAGCGGCGTACAGAAGGTCGTCAAGGTGTTCGAATACATCAGTGAGGACGAGTTACGTCGCATCACTGGCTCAAGCGGCAGCTCCGGCACGCCAGCCAAGTAACTGAACTTTGGCTTCAGGGGTGGCGGCATGCACCCCTCCCCATGGCTCATGGTGACAGGGTATTGTGTGCCGTGGTGCGAAAATACGCACTGACTTTCAAAACTCTATTTCATACAAGAGAGCTGCAATGAGCCTGCACCTTGTGCCCGCAGGGCGCGACCTGCCTAACGATTTCAATGTCGTCGTCGAGATTCCGGCGCATGCCGACCCCATCAAGTACGAAGTGGACAAAGCCTCTGGTGCCTTGTTCGTCGATCGCTTCATGATGACGGCCATGCACTACCCTTGCAATTACGGCTATATCCCGCAGACTTTGGCGGATGACGGTGACCCGTGTGATGTGCTGGTCATCACGCCCTTCGCGCTGGTGCCTGGCACCGTGATCCGCTGTCGGCCCATCGGGGTGCTGAAGATGCAAGACGAAGCGGGGGGCGACTCAAAGCTGCTGGCTGTCCCCGTGGACAAGGTACTGCCGCTGTACAAGCATTGGCAAAAGCCCGAAGACCTGCCGCAGGAGCGCTTGTTGCAGATTCAGCACTTTTTTGAGCACTACAAAGATCTGGAAACCGGCAAATGGGTGAAGGTGCTGGGCTGGGGCGGGCCCGAGGATGCGCGTGCGGAGATCCTGGCTGGAGTCGAGTTGTTCAAGCAAAAACACAAGGCTTGAGTGTGCTGCCGTGGATTGCTGTTATAGCAGGTAGTCAATGTACTTCAATGAGTAATTGCACGTTACTGCACTGTTGAAGAGCAGTAAACGCTATATAGCAATAGCAGTATCTAGTGAAAATAACGTCAATGGGTGAAGCCCGAGCTGTGCGCTTCGTTGGCGATGTGCGTCATGTGCGCGCCTAGAGCGTGACTTCACCGCTCATTCGCTCGGCCGGTGAGCTCGCGCTATCTTCGCGCCGGCGCGCATGTTACAGGTATCGTTTCAAACGGATAGGCTTTGGTTTGTCCTACTTCAGGCGCTTGATGAGCGATGAGGTATCCCAGCGATTGCCACCCATGGCCTGCACGTCGGCATAAAACTGATCGACCAGTGCGGTGACGGGCATCCGCGCGCCGTTACGCTTGGCCTCATCGAGCACCAGTCCCAAGTCTTTGCGCATCCAGTCCACCGCAAAGCCAAAGTCGAACTTGTCTTGAATCATCGTCGGGCCGCGATTTTCCATTTGCCAGCTTTGCGCCGCACCCTTGCTGATGACGCCGAGCACCGCATTCATGTCCAGCCCGGCCTTCTGTCCAAAGGCGATGGCCTCGCTCAAGCCCTGCAACATGCCTGCGATGCACACCTGATTGACCATCTTTGCGAGCTGGCCAGCACCGCTCGGCCCAAGCAGCGTCACAGCCTTGGAGAACGCCATCGCCACGGGTTTGATGCGCTCGAACGCCACTGTGTCGCCACCGCACATGACCGTGAGCGTGCCATTGATGGCGCCGAGATTGCCGCCGGAGACGGGTGCGTCGATGAAATGCAGGCCGCGCTTGACGGCCTCGGCGCTCAACTCGCGGGCGATGTCGGCCGATGCTGTGGTGTGATCGACGAACACCGCGCCTGCTTGCATGCCGGCAAATGCACCGTCGGGCCCCAACACCACGCTGCGCAAATCATCGTCATTGCCCACGCAACAAAACACAATGCTCTTGCCGGCTGCGGCCTGTCCAGGTGAGATTGCGTACTGTCCGTCGTACTCAGCTATCCACGAACGTGACTTGGAAGTAGTGCGGTTATACACAGTGCAGTTATGCCCTGCGCGCTGCAGGTGCCCGGCCATGGGATAGCCCATGACACCCAGGCCGAGAAACGCCACTTGCTGCGCGGCGATGGGCTCGTAGGCTTTGCTTGATGTCATTCATGCGCTCCAGTTCGCAAACGCTGGCATGCCCAGCGTTTGCCTTACGCATGCATTGTGCAGCAAGCGCTGCGCTCAGACCTTATCCCGCAGCGGAAAGCTGTTTACACAATGGTGAGGTGCTCGGTACCCGCAGCCAAATCCTGCCTCTTGGCGCGTTCGCTGTGCAGTTTGATCTGCAGGCGCAGGTCGTTCACGCTGTCGGCATTGCGCAGCGCGTCTTCGTACGTAATCTTGTTGGCTTCAAACAAATCGAACAGTGATTGGTCGAAGGTTTGCATGCCTTGCTCGCGGCTGCGCTTCATCACCTCTTTGATCTCGGCCACTTCGCCTTTGAAGATCATGTCGCCGATCAGGGGCGTGTTGATGAGAATCTCAACTGCAGCTACTCGTCCCTTGCCGTCTTGGTGCGGCACCAGGCGCTGCGACACCAGCGCGCGCAAGTTCAGCGACAAGTCCATCAGCAGTTGCGGGCGTCGATCTTCCGGGAAGAAGTTGATGATCCTGTCGAGCGCCTGGTTGGAATTATTCGCGTGCAGGGTTGCCATGCATAAGTGGCCGGTTTCAGCGAACGACACAGCTAAGTCCATGGTTTCGCGGTCGCGAATCTCACCCATCAAAATCACGTCTGGGGCCTGGCGTAACGTGTTCTTCAGAGCCGCTTCCCAACTGTCGGTGTCCTGGCCCACTTCACGCTGCGTGACGATACAGTTCTTGTGGTCGTGTACATACTCGATCGGGTCCTCGATCGTAATGATGTGGCCGTAGGAGTTCAGATTGCGCCAATCGATCATCGCGGCCTGCGACGTGGTTTTTCCCGAGCCCGTGGCCCCCACCATGATGACCAGTCCGCGCTTGGTCATAGACAGGTCTTTCAGGATTTTGGGCAGACCGAGTTTGTCCACGGTGGGAATCTCGGCATTGATGGTACGCAGCACGACGCCGATGTTGCCTTGCTGCACAAACGCGTTGCAGCGAAAACGCCCGATGCCCGAGGGCGAGATGGCGAAGTTGCATTCCTTGGTTTTCTCGAACTCGGCAGCCTGCTTGTCGTTCATGATGGAGCGCACGAGCGACATGGTGTGTTGCTGCGTCAAGGCCTGCTGCGACACCTTGGTAACCTTACCGTCTACCTTGAAGGCCGGCGGAAAGCCCGCGGTGAGGAACAGGTCCGAACCGTTACGGCTGACCATCAGCTTTAGCAGATCGTGAATGAATTTACTGGCCTGATCGCGTTCCATGTGAACGGCTCCTGTTGATGTCGGGTTCGCCGCGCGTGAGCACAGCGGTAGCTCTTGCTGGGTTTAGCCCGGAAAGTTCTCCGGAATCTTGGCATAGGTACGGGCCTCTGCCGGACCAATGGTGTTGCGACGCACCAGCTCGGACAGGCATTGATCCAGCGTCTGCATGCCCATTTGCTGGCTGGTCTGAATCACCGAGTACATCTGTGCAATCTTGTTCTCGCGGATCAGGTTACGAATGGCCGGCGTGCCGATCATGATTTCGTGCGCGGCCACGCGGCCCGAGCCGTCTTTGAGTTTGCACAGTGATTGCGAAATCACGGCTACCAGGGCTTCGGACAACATGGCACGCACCATGTCCTTTTCTTCCGCCGGAAATACGTCCACGATACGGTCGATCGTCTTGGCGGCAGAGGAGGTATGCAGCGTGCCAAACACCAGGTGGCCGGTTTCCGATGCGGTGAGCGCAAGGCGGATGGTTTCCAAGTCGCGCAACTCGCCCACCAGAATCACGTCGGGGTCTTCACGCAGCGCAGAGCGCAGCGCGTTGTTGAAGCTCAGGGTGTGCGGGCCCACCTCACGCTGATTGATCAGCGATTTTTTGGATTCGTGCAGGAACTCGATCGGGTCTTCAATGGTCAGGATATGGCCGTACTCGTTTTCGTTGCGGTGGTTCACCATCGCAGCCAGTGTGGTGGACTTACCCGATCCGGTAGGCCCGGTCACCAGAACCAGCCCGCGCGGCCGCATGGCTAGATCGGCAAACACCTTGGGCGCGCCCAGGGATTCCAGGCTCAGGATCTTGCTGGGAATCACGCGGAACACAGCGCCCGCGCCACGGTTTTGCACGAAGGCATTGACGCGAAAGCGCGACAGGCCCTGAATCTCGAACGAGAAATCGCACTCCAGGAATTCCTCGTAGTGCTTGCGCTGTGCGTCGTTCATGATGTCGTACACCATGGCATGCACGGTTTTGTGATCCAGCGATTCGACATTCAGCCTGCGCACATCGCCGTGCACGCGGATCATGGGCGGCAAGCCCGAGGACAAATGAAGATCAGAGGCCTTGTTCTTGACGGTAAAGGCCAGCAGTTGGGTGATATCCATTCAAACGCACTCCCCGGCGCTGCGTGTGCCGCGCGCCGCGCAACGGTAACAATCACATATAGTTCAAGCCATTATGGCGACAATTGAAAGTAACTTGCAAGCTGTACGCGGGCGAATTGCTCAAGCCTGTGACACTGTGGGCCGAGATGTTGCAAGTGTGCAATTACTCGCCGTCACCAAGACCTTTGGCGCTAGTGCCGTTGCCGCCGCCTACCAAGCCGGCCAGCACGCCTTTGGCGAGAATTACGTGCAAGAGGCGGTGGATAAAATCGCTGCATTCAATGCGTGGAAAGCCCAACACGCGCCCGCTGGTCTGCCTGTACAGTGGCACTTCATCGGCCCTTTGCAAAGCAACAAAACAAGGCTGGTGGCTGGGCATTTTGATTGGGTGCACTCCATCGACCGGCTGAAAACCGCCGAGCGTTTGAGCGAGCAGCGCGATGCGCACCTGCCGCCCTTGCAAGTCTGCATCCAGGTCAACGTGAGCGGCGAGGCCAGCAAGAGTGGGGTCACGCCCGCCGAGCTGCCGGCGCTGGCGCGTGCCGTGAGCGTCCTGCCGCGGCTCAAGTTGCGCGGGTTGATGTGCATACCCGAGCCGGCACAGGGACAAGCTGCGCAGCGCAAGCCTTTCGCGTTGTTACGCGATTTGCAATTTCAGCTTCAACAATCGGGGCTTGAGCTTGATACGCTGTCGATGGGGATGACGGCGGATTTGGAAGCCGCGATTGCCGAGGGCGCAAGTATCGTGCGCGTCGGCACCGCGATATTTGGAAGCAGAACCACATGAGCGTGCTATTCATTGGCGGCGGCAACATGGCCAGCGCCATCATCGGCGGTCTGATCAGGAGTGGCGCAGACCCGCGCGTCATCACCGTCGTCGAACCTTCCACCGAGCAGCGGCTGAAACTGCAGAATGATTTTCGCGTCGGTGCGGTTCCGGCCGTGACCGAGGCCACGCGGTTCGACGTTGCGGTGTGGGCGGTCAAGCCACAGAGCTTTGCGGCGGCCGCAGCCGAGCATGCACAGGCGGCGCAAGGTGCGCTGCAATTGAGTGTGA
>CAYSMM010000152.1:0-6137 GCA_964432095.1 uncultured Burkholderiaceae bacterium
GCGTTTGGCGCAGAACGTCGGCTCATTGAGCTTCATGATCGATTTGCTCGCTTACCAGCCAACAGCAGCACGTGCATTGTTCACTTTCGATCAATCCACTGGGGAGTTCAAATCGCAGGTGAAGCGTCAGTTGCGTCGCGAACCTGAGCCCGTCACACCGGCCACGATGACCGACCAGGTAAATCTGGTTGCTGCGCAGCTTGCAGTGGGCGCTGACAACGTGACCGAGCAGGCGCAGCTTGCGGCACAACTCGAGACTATCAAGCTAGAGGCCGCGATCGCAGATGCACCGGAAGTCCGCGCTGTTGCGCAGGATGCGTTGACTGCGCTGTCAACCGGCGATCATCAAGCCGCTGCTGAGGCATTACAGAGTTTAGCCGTGGTTGCACCTGTCGCCGAAGCTCCTGGTCAGTCTGCAGTAGCGGCGCCTTTGCAGGCGACCGATGATGACGGCGACGATGAATTACGTGCCATTTTTCTGCAAGAGGGCAAAGAGGTTTCTACGAGCGGCTTGCAGCAAGTGGCGCAATTGCGCCAATCCGCGGCTGACCCTGAGGCGCTCGTTACTTTGCGGCGTGCTTTCCATACACTCAAGGGTAGTTCGCGGATGGTTGGGCTCACGGAATTCGGCGAAGCTGCATGGCAGATGGAGCAAGTGCTCAACGGTTTTCTGGCAGAGCAAAAGCCCGCTTCAGCGCCGCTGCTCGACTTGTCGCAAGACGCGCTAGAGCACTTTTCTAAATGGCTACATGCGATTGAGCAGGGCGCGCCGCAGCCTGCTTGGGTTGATCCGATTTCGGCCAGTGCAGAAACGTTCAAAGCAACCGGTCGCTATTTGCCCGTGGCAAGTGACGTGGCGGCGGACACGGCGATTGATTTGCCCAAGGACGCCTTGGTCGAGGCCGGGCTTGAGACCGATCTCAACTTCGACTTGCTGCCCGCAGCGCCGCAAACGGTTGCAGCGCAGCCTACTGAGCCCACGCTGAACTTCTCGCTGGACATAGATTCGATGCCGGCAAATGAGCCACTGGCCGATGTTGCTCCGACAGCGAGTATCGCCGAGCCCGCGGGCCCAGCGCTCGAGGCGTCTGAAGTGTCGATGGAGATGTTTCTGGCTGCGGGCGGCGATTCTGCGGCAGCTGCTCCGTCAGCCGAACCACCGATGGCCGAAGTCATCGTTCATCCTGCAGCCGAGCCAGTGTTGCCTGCCGAAGAGGGCTTGCGTCAAATCGGCGAGCTTGCGATCCCTATTCCGCTGTACAACATCTACCTCAACGAGTCTGACGAGTTGGTTCGCCGCCTTGCCGCTGAGCTCGACATGTGGCGTATCGAGGGCAAATCTCATGTTCCTGATGGCGCAATAGCTGCTGCACACACGCTAGGTGGCAGCTCGGCGACCGTTGGTTTCCGTCCCTTGGCCGACCTTGGGTACGAGATGGAGGCAGCGCTCATTGCCTGCCGTGACCATCAACTTGTACCAGGCGCAGACGAGCATGCCGTTCTCAGTGCGGGTGCAGAAGAAGCGCGCCGCTTGTTGCACCACTTTGCTGCCGGCTTCTACAAAGACTCAGAGCCTCAGTTACGGGCTGCCATTTCAGCCCTCAGGGTGCATTGGCAAGAGCCTCCTCAGTCGACAGCTGACCTGACGCAAGCATTGCCCGCGCATAGCCACGATGAGATCGTACCGCTTGCCGCTGCGGGTTTGGCTGCTGCCGCCGCCGCAGTAGCGCCGGTAGTGATGCTTGCGCCTGACGTTGCTACGCCCGGCACCGAAACAGCCCCAGCGGTTGAGGCAGCACCATCCGAGCTACAAGTGCCGCAAGAGCCTGCTGCAGCTTTCACGCTGAATGCGCCGTCTGCACCCGTGGCGTCAGTTGCTGCCTTGCACGACGAAGGCGAAATGGATGTGGTCGATCCGGACTTGTTCCCGATCTTCGAGGAGGAGGCGCAAGAGCTGTTGCCTACTTTGTCGCAGGCCTTGCGAAGCTGGGCACAGGGTCCGGCGGATACTGCGCACCCCAAGCGCGCGCTTCGCTTGCTGCACACCTTCAAAGGTTCGGCCCGCTTGGCGGGCGCTATGCGGCTGGGCGAAATGGCGCACAGCCTGGAGTCGGATGTCGAAACCGTACTGCGCACAGAGGTGACTGCCGCAACTGTCATGCCCCTGGTGGAGCAATGTGACGATATCGTCACGCGCTTTGAGCAACTCAAACGCGGCGAAGTGCATTCACCTCACGAGTTCGAGTACCACGTCGAAAGTACGCCTGACGCCACGGTTGCCGAGTCTGACGCTGCTCCGCCTGTGCGGCTTGATGGCGCAGTTGCGCCCGCTGCACCCGCATTCAAGCTGGCTGCGTCGCTAGCAAATGCTGCACCCACAGTGTCTAAAGCCAACCAGGCCGTACGCGTTCGTGCCGGCCTGCTCGACCGTCTGTTCAACCAGGCTGGTGAGGTGAGTATCACCCGCACTCGGCTCGAGACAGAACTCAGCTCACTCAAAGGCTCGCTGGGTGATCTCACGGAAAACCTGGCCCGTCTGCGGCAGCAACTGCGCGATATTGAAGTGCAGGCCGAGACGCAAATGCAGTCGCGCATGGAATCGACTAAAGAAACTATCGACTTCGACCCGCTGGAGTTCGACCGTTTCACGCGCTTCCAGGAGTTGACGCGCATGATGGCCGAGTCGGTAAACGACGTGGCTACCGTGCAAGGTGCGCTCAACCGCACGCTGCAAGTGACCGAGGACGATCTTCAGCGCCAGGCACGCATGACCAAAGAGCTGCAACGCGACTTGCTGCGCACGCGCATGGTGGAGTTTGAAAGCCTGTCCGAGCGCCTTTACCGCGTGGTGCGTCAAGCCGCCAAGGAGCTGAGCAAGAACGTGCGCCTCGACATCGAAGGCGGCCAGACCGAGATGGACCGAAGCGTGCTCGATCGCTTGGGCGGCAGCTTCGAGCACTTGCTGCGTAACTGCGTGGCGCACGGCATCGAGTTGCCTGAGCAACGCGCTAAAGCGGGCAAGCCCGAAGTAGGGCGGATCAGCATTGCGCTAAGACAAGAGGGTAATGAGGTGACGGTTGTGTTCAGTGACGACGGTGCTGGCCTCAACTTCTCACGCATCCGTGCCAAGGCCGAAAGCCTGGGCATGCTGCAGCCCGGCGAGGCCACGACCGACGAGCACATGGCCGAGATGATCTTCACGCCCGGCTTCTCCACCGCCGACCAGGTGAGCGAAATTTCTGGACGCGGTATCGGCATGGACGTGGTCAAGAGCGAGATTCTCGGTTTGGGAGGTCGCGTCACCGTGTCCACCGATCCTGGCAAGGGCACCACCTTCACCCTGGTGCTGCCACTGACCACGGCCGTTACGCAAATCGTGCTGGTGCGCATGGGCCAGTTAACGGTGGGCGTACCTTCCTCACTGGTAGAGATCGTACAGCGCCTGAAGCCCGAGGAGATCGAACAGCGCTACCGTCTGGGCCGCCACCAATACAGCAACCTCGAGGTTGACTTCTTCCCGCTCGCCAAGCTGCTGCAGGCCAGCCTCGGCACGATCGGTGAAGGCCGAACCAATCCCGTGCTGGTGGTGCGCTCTGCCGCGCAGCGCGTGGCCGTGCACGTGGATGAGATCCTAGGCAACCAGGAGGTGGTCGTTCGTAACCTCGGCCCGCAGCTTTCACGTGTGCCCGGTTTGGCGGGTATGTCCGTACTCGCATCAGGCGCCGTGGTCTTGATCTACAACCCTGTAGCCTTGGCATCGGTGTACGGCCCTTCACTGCGCGCAGCGCAAGAGTCTGCAGCAGCAGCCGAGGATACTGTAGCGCCGGGTGCGGACGCAGCCGGAGTTGCCGCTGTGGTTGCCGATACACCGCTGCGCCGCGAGCCCACCGTGATGATCACCGACGATTCGCTCACTGTGCGCCGCGTTACACAGCGCTTGATGCAGCGTAACGGCTACCGCGTACTGCTTGCCAAAGACGGCTTGGATGCGCTCGAGTTGCTGCAAACCGAAACGCCCGACGTCATGCTGCTCGACATCGAGATGCCTCGCATGGACGGTTTTGACCTGATGCGCAACCTGCGCTCTGCAGGCGCAGAGAAGAAGCTGCGCGAGTTGCCTGTGATCATGATCACGTCGCGTATTGCAGACAAGCACCGCCAACTGGCTGCTGAGCTGGGCGTCAACCACTACCTCGGCAAACCTTACAACGAGGAAGAGTTGCTCTCTCTCGTCAGCCGCTACACCAAGGTGCAGGTGCCAGCACAGGCTTGAGCCTAGCGTCCTAATTTCGGTATCGTATCGCCAGATGCGGTGTCTGAAATCACACACTCCGCACACTGTTGCACGGTTACTGTTCTGATCATTCCAGTAACTTCTGCATACTAAATGCAGTATCACATGCAATACACGCTCACCGTGTAGTGTGCAGCAGCTTCAGATGGGTTCGCAGCGCTAAAGCTAAACCGTCTGCTTCACCACCGCGTAGCGCGCCAGCGTCTCAGCGCGTGCTTGGTCGTGTTGCACGATGGGCAGCGGGTAGTGGTGCCCCAGTTTCACACCGGCGGCGGCTAAATCGACGGGCTTTGCCAGCCAAGGCGCGTGAATGTCGCGGTCTGACAGGCCCGCGAGTTGCGGCAGGTAGCGGCGTATGAACTTGCCTTGCGCGTCGAACTTTTCGCTCTGCGTGATGGGGTTGAAGATGCGAAAGTAGGGCTGCGCGTCGCAGCCGCTGGATGCAGCCCATTGCCAGCCGCCGTTGTTGGCGGAAAGGTCAAAGTCGTTGAGCTTTTCGGCAAAGTAGCGCTCGCCCCAGCGCCAGTCGATGCCCAAATCCTTGGTGAGAAAACTCGCCACGATCATGCGCAGCCGGTTGTGCATATAGCCGGTCTGGTTGATCTGCGCCATCGCGGCATCGACGATGGGGTAGCCAGTGCGGCCCTCGCACCAGGCGGCAAACAGTGCCTCGTCGTTACGCCACTCGATGCGGTCATACGCGGGCTTGAAAGCGCTGTTCACTACGTGCGGGTAGTGGTGCAGCACCTGAAAGTAAAAGTCGCGCCAGATCAACTCGGACAGCCACACCTGCGCACCCGTGCCCGGCTGCGCGTGCTGCTGCTGCACTGCGCGGCGCGCCAGCTCACGAATGCTCACTGTGCCAAAGCGCAGGTGCACGCTCAAGTAGCTGACGCCCTTGACGGCTGGAAAGTCGCGCGTGGTGTCGTAGTAGCTCATGCGTGATTCAAAGTCGTCGAGCAGCGCCTGTGCGCCCTGCGTGCCAGGAGATATGCCGAGCGCGCGCAGATTCGTCGCTTCGAATCCCATGCTCGTAAGTGAGGGGATATCCCAAGAGTACTCAGCCCCGATTAAGCCTTTATATCCAGTGAAACCTGTATACTCTTTCAAGTAAAACGAGTTCAGTTTTTTCAACCATGCGTTTTTGTAGGGTGTGAACACACTGAACGCGCTGCCGTTTTGGGTGAGCACTTCGTCGCGCTCAAACACTACTTGGTCCTTGTAGCTGTGAAACGCCACGCCCATGCTGGCCAGCTCGCGGGCCACGTGCGCGTCGCGCGCGACTGCCTGCGGCTCGTAGTCGTGATTGGTGAACACGGCGTTGACCTTGAATTCGGCTGCGAGCTTGGCAATTTCATCCTTGGCCCATGCGTGGCGCACCGCGAGTGCGCCGCCATGTTTGCGCAGCGTAGCGTCCAGCTCCAGCACGCTGCCGTGTATGAATTCCACACGCCGGTCGGTACGCGGCAGCGGGTCGAGGATCGCGCGGTCGAACACGAACACGCACATAACCTCGCGGCAACTTGCCAGCGCGTAATGCAGCGCGGCATGGTCGCTGGCGCGCAGATCGCGCCGAAACCACACCAAACCACGTGAGTAAGGGCCAGGTGTGGGGTATGCTCGCGTCGTCATCGGCTAAAATATACGTTATGGCAGATCGTATTGAAGACGATGGCGTGCAAAACACTGCGCCTGACTCTGAAATCAACCTCACTAATCAGTTCCTGATCGCCATGCCCGGCATGGCCGACCCCACCTTTTCCGGCTCCGTGGTGTACCTGTGCGAGCACTCCAACCGCGGCGCGCTCGGCCTCGTGATCAACAAGCCCACCAACATCACCTT
>CAYSMM010000153.1:0-6109 GCA_964432095.1 uncultured Burkholderiaceae bacterium
ATGTTTCGTCCATCACATGGGTGCGCCGCCCTTCAGACCCGCGCTTCGTGCCCATCACAGAGCAATTGATCCGCTCCGCCGCGCCTTACCCCGCGCCCACGCGCATGGGAGGACGCGCCACTTGGCGCGACGTCTGGCTATGGACGGCAGATGAGAAGTTCCAGCTAGATACTCTCACCGAGGGGCAACTGCGCGGCTGATCCAAAGCTGCTGTGGAGCACGACCGCATTGTTGCGGCATGCGCGCTTCCTCGTGTACCGTCCAGGTATGCCTTGGTCGCTGCGCGCGTCGCGCCAGCATTCGGGCGTCCTCGCTACGCTTTGATCACAGTAAGTCATCATGCTCGCGCTAGTTCAACGGGTCACTTCGGCATCGGTCGTTATTGAGGATGTGACGGTTGGTTCAATCGGCCACGGCCTGCTGGTGCTGGTCTGTGCAGAGCCGCAAGACAGCGATGCACAGGCCGACAAGCTGCTCGCCAAGCTGCTGAAGCTGCGAATCTTCAGCGACGCGCAAGGCAAGATGAACCACAGCGTGCAAGACGTGCACGGCGGCCTGCTCATCGTCAGCCAGTTCACGCTGGCGGCAGACACATCCGGTGGCAACCGGCCCAGTTTTACCAACGCCGCGCCCGCCGCGCTGGGCGAGCGCTTGTATAACTACTTCGTCGCGCAGGCGCGGGCGCAGCACCCCATCGTCGCTACCGGGCGTTTCGGGGCCGATATGAAAGTGCATCTCGTCAACGACGGCCCGGTGACACTTTCTCTGCAAGTCCGTTAAGCTTCAGTACATATCGACAGCCAAGGTGCCCAGCATGAAACTCTCAAGCTCCAGTTTTACCGACGGCTCGCGAATACCCGCCCTGTACGCCGCGGGTAAGACAGACGCGCAAACCACCGTCACTTTTTCAGACAACCTCAACCCGCAGTTGATATGGAGTGAGGTGCCCGCGGGTACACAAAGCTTTGCGCTCATCTGTCACGACCCCGACGTGCCGAGCAAAGGCGATGACGTGAACCAGCCCGGCCGCGAAGTGCCAGCCGATTTGCCGCGTGTGGACTTCTTTCATTGGGTGATGATCGACCTGCCCGCAAGTCTGCGCGAGATCAAGGAGGGTGAGTTCTCAAGCACGTTCACGCCGCGTGGCAAGGGTGGCCCGGTCACACTGCACGGCGCGCGTCACGGCACCAATGACTACACCGGCTGGTTTGCCGGCGACGCCAGCATGAGCGGCAACTACTTTGGCTATGACGGGCCGTTCCCGCCGTTCAACGACAGCATCCTGCATCACTATGTGTTCACACTGTTTGCGCTGGACGTGCCGCGCTTGAATGTGGAAGGAAACTTCACGGGTGTGCAGGTGCGTGCCGCCATGCAGGGGCATGTGCTGGCCGAGGCCAGGCTGACAGGCACATATACACTGAACAAGCGCCTGAGCGTCTGAGCGATGCAGCATCGCATCTCAGCCGGCGCTACTGCGGAAAACGACGGGCGCGTGCTCATGGTGCGGCACCTGCGCGAGGGCCATTACGACTTCTGGGTGTGCCCGGGTGGTGGAGTAAATGGCCTGGATTGACCGCGATGCCTCGGAGGGCAAGACGACTTTCCCAGCAGTCATTGCAGAGCGCTACTGCGATGGCAGCAAGGTGCTTCCCGCAACTGTTGTTCGGTTGCCGCTCAGGCGGATGGGGTATTAGTAGCGCTATGGGGGAGTTGCCAAGTCAGGGATCCGCGCTCAATGCGCCAACGCATCGCGGCGCATCATGCCCACAGGCGTTGCTGCAGCGACAGGGCCACGCAACTCCGTAATAGACAGCGCACCCGCCATCTCCATCGCATTGAGCATGCCGCACACGGCGTGGCGCGGCGCGGTGGGGTTGGCCATCACGCCCACGAGCGTGTGGCCTGGGCGAGAGAGCATTTGAAGCAACTCGGTTTGCGTTTTGTTGAGCGCTAGCCCCTCAGGAAAGTTGCTGGCCTTGATGCTGAGCTGGCCTTGCGTCGGAAACCACGGCAGCAGGCGCTGGTTGTCGCACATGCCCACGTCCCACGCCAGCCGCTTGAACTCGATCGCCGTTAGATCCTTCACTTCGTCTTGCAGACTTAGCTGGCCAATGTCGGTCACCTGAAATACGCCACGTAAATCTGTGAGGAAGCGTGCTGGTGCGCCGAACGTGCGGTTTCCAGGCCCGCGCACGTACGCGCTGTTGGACGCAGTATTCACGAACAGTCGCCAGCCCTCGGGAGCAGCGACGGTATAGCAGCCAAAGCGCGCCCGCTTGGCGTGCTCTAACGCTTCGGCCAGTGAGTTGTAGGTTGGCAGCGCGGTGTCGCCCAAAGGTTGCAGCGGCTTGCGGAATTCCGGCCCACCTTGCACTTGCAGTAGCGACGGGCGCGGGCCGAGTTTGTTCTTGGAAGAATGTGAGATAAGTGCCTCGTCAGCCGAGCGGTTGAGGTTGCGCGCAAAGGTTTGCACCAGGTGCGGACGGTCGATCACCGGTGCGGCCTGCGCAACGGTGCTGCCAGGACGTGGCATAAAGGCTACCGCCTTGGCACCCTCGGGCAGTTGATCGAGTTGCTGTCGCGTTTGCACAAATGCGATGTCCGACACTTTGGTCTCGCCGGCTACCCACTCATGCTCCAGCCGGCCATGCAGCGCACGCAAATACTGGCCGAGTAGCATGCGGTTTTCTGCGTCTAGGTACTTGGTTACGTAGCGAACAACTTTTTTCATGCCGACTTCCGATCACGCTACTCCGGCACCGCCGGCATAGCTTATGAAATTTGCTAGTAATGTGCTTCCTGGGCTTGACGGGTGAGGCAGCGCGGCATCACCTGCAAGCGGGTGAAGAATACAAAGCAAACGTTGTGCTTGATAGCGTACAAAACACGCTTAGTGATGTGTTCGCATCAATCCGTAACTAAGTGAAAGCACGAGCAGCCTGTAGGGGGCCTTGGCTGTCAAAGATGTTGCCCGTTGATACTGCAAAATCACGCTGTTTTGCAAAAGTGCGGGTTGCGGGTAGATCGATGGGCCGGGAGTGGGTTGGAGTGCTCAGAGGTGATCCAAGACTGTCAGCCGTACATGACAAGAAATGTCTGATAGCGCAGCAAAGCAAAAGCCGAAATGAAAGCAGCCGCCGGCCCGGTTGGGCTAGGCGGCTGCGTTTGACCGGGTCATTTGATTTGCCGGAGTGGCTTGGTAAACGCAGAATCAATCAGGCGAGCTTGCCTAGCGTGCCGGTAGCCTCAGCCAGCAGGTAATAAAAGGTCACGCGGTGCTTGGTTTTGTCACCCTTCATCTTCTCGAGTACCGTCTTGTGGCCTGACTCCCATTGCGCAGCCGTCAGCTCCAGCTTTTTGGTGGCAAAGCCGTCGCGCACGCGGTTGAGCTCAGCTTCGTCTGTACCGGATACCAAAGACGAATCGCGGTTTTGCAGCGCGATGCCGCAGTACTTGACGATGGCCTTGACAGCGGCTTCGTTCACATTGGCTGTGTACTTCTTGATATCCGCAGAGTAATCCGTTGCCATGTTATCGCCTCCATTGATTGTTAAAAACAGGCAAGGCGATAGTAGGCGTAGGTTTGTGGAATGTCTAGCGGAAAACTCCACACCGCGGCCCACAAATGTGAGCGGCAGTAAGCCCCAGGCAGGGTGGCCAGCCGGCAACCCTGCCACGAGGCAGCTTACTTATTTAGCAGTGTCTGCTCGATGAACCTGATGGTGGCGAAGAACTGAAAGTCGGCATTCTCTTTGCGGGCAAAGCCGTGGCCTTCGTTCTCGCCACGCAGATACCAAACCGGCGTGCCGTTGGCGCGCACCTTGGTGACGATCTGCTCGGCCTCACCCACGGGCACGCGCGGGTCGTTTTTGCCTTGCACCACGAATAGCGGCCGCTTGATCTTGCTGGCATTGCTGAGCGGCGAAATACGCTCCAGGAAGGTACGCATCTGCGGGTCGCGCTCATCGCCGTACTCCACACGGCGCAGGTCACGACGATAGCTTTCGGTGGCTTGCAGGAAGGTGACGAAGTTGCTGATGCCCACCACGTCGATGCCGCCGGCAATACGCTCGGGGTAGTTGGTCATGGTGGCTAACGTCATATAGCCGCCGTAGCTGCCGCCAGACACCAGCACGCGTGACGCATCCAGGTTGGGCTGCTGCGTAATCCAGTCGAGCAGCGCGCCGATGTCCTTGACGCTATCTTCGCGCTTGTAGCCGTTATCGAGTGTCAGGAAGGTTTTGCCAAAGCCCGACGAACCGCGCACATTGGGCGCGATGAGGGCGATACCCAGCTCATTGACCAGGTAATTGGCACGGCCCAAAAAGCCCGAGGTAGCCTGTGCTTCCGGTCCGCCGTGTATGGAGATGTACACCGGACGCTTGCCGGTGAAGCGCGCCGGCGGCATCACCATGAAGCCGCTGATCATGCGTCCGTCAAAGCTCTTCCAGCGGATGATTTGCTCATCTTGGAACGTACTGGTGTCGATGCCAGCAGGCGCGTAACTCTTGGTCCAGCGCTCGCTCTTGCCGGTTTGCAGGTTGAAGCTCCATACCTCGCTGGGGCTCTTGGTGCTGTTGAGCACAAAGCTCATTTCGGGCAGTTTTTTGTGAAAGCTCACCCCGCCCACATTGCCCACCGGCAGCTGTGGCCTGGGCAGCTCTTTGAGTGTGGTGCCGTCGAACAGGCGCAGCTCGCTGCGGCCGTCGGCATTGATCACTGCGCTGAACAGCTTACCGTCCTCGGTGCCGCTGCCGCCAGACACGTCCCACGCAATATGGCGAGTGATGGGCGTGAGATTGCCGGTGGCGATTTCGGCCATGTACAGCTCGCGGAACTCGCCTTCGCGGTCGCTGACCAGTGTCAATCGTTTGTTGTCCTTGCTGAATACTCCTGGAAAGTACACTGCCTTTTCTGGTATATCAGTTTGAGGAAATAATTTTTTACGGGTACCAGTATCAATATTCAAGAGCCATATTTCAGACTCATTGGCACTTTTGTATTTGACGAGTGAGAGCGTCTTGTCGTCCCAGGAAAAGACGCCAGGGAACCAGCCCGGCCCCTCCAGCTCTGCCAGCTTGCGGCGTGTCTCGGGCCTGGCCGGATCCATCAGCGTGAGCGTGGTGCTCACCTGTGCGCGGCTGCCGCCCTGGGCTGTTTTGTCCAGCGGCACGCTGGTGTAAAGCATCAGGCCGCTCGAGTTCGTCCAGCCCGCCATGTCGTGCCGCTCCTTCGGGTCAGATAGCAGCGTGACCTGCTTACCGGGCAAATCCATACGGTAAATCTGCGTTTGCTCGCTGCCGCCCTCGTCGCGCTCAAACACAATGTAGTTGCCGGCTTTGGGCTCATAGGTCGCGCTGGCCACAGGGTCTTTGAACTCCGTCAGTTGCTCGGGTTCGGCCATGGGTGCACTCACGCGGAACAGTTGCGAGGTGTTCTGCCCCTGCTTGCGGTGCACGACGATCATCTCGCGCTTCGTCGGATGCCAGGTCACAAAGCCATGGCCGCGGAACTCGTTGTACAGCGCCACACGCTTGGCAATCTCTGCCGGTATGGGTGGTATGCCCTCGGTGTGCAGGTTGGCGTTGGGTTTGATGATGTCGCCCGCATTCGCAGCCGCTGCTGACGTATCTGGGAATTTAATTGGCGCGCGCTGCGCATTGGGCGCGGGCTTCATCGGTTCAGGCGCTGGCTGCTGCGCAGCGCATGCGGCCAGCAGCGCGGCTGCGGCTAGCACTGCCGCGATCGCGCTAAAGTGTGACTTTTGAATCATAAGGCCTCCATGGCAAGGATTCTTGTAGATGGCGCAAGTCTGCCTCAAGACAGCGCAAAGGTCCCGGGGTTGCGACGAAATGCAGATTCGGGGGATGGTTGTGGGTGCTCTACTGGTTTTAGTGCTGATTTACGTGCATGACCTACTAGTGCATGATTTATTACTCAGAGCATGCTTGCTGCTCGCGCCTGCGTAAACTAGGATCTGTATGCAAATCAAGGGAGTACTTAATGCTTAAGTCAAGTCCCAATATTGCTGCAAATTCAGTTCAACAGATCGAGCGGTATTCCTTTGAATTGGATTTGAATTTATCCGACTGCACATAGGCTTGAA
>CAYSMM010000154.1:0-6107 GCA_964432095.1 uncultured Burkholderiaceae bacterium
ACTCTCTGGCTGCTCATTCCACTGCGCCCCGGTTTGGCGGTAATACATGCACCAGCAGCCGCGCGCGATCGAGCACCCCTTGGCGTTGAAGATCGCCTCCAGGTCGGGCCAGCGCTCGGGCGTGAGAGGTTGAATGATGAGTTTCGGCACAGCATGCAGGCTAGGCGCTAGCCTGCATGCCGTCAATACGCCCGGCGCGACTCAACGGGCGCGGGCGTCGCGGGGGTTGCGTGCTGCATGCTTGGCCGTTAGCAATGCAGCGGGCATGGCAGCCACTGTCATTTGAGGGCTGCGCACCTCGAGCGCCACGGGCTTGTCATGCAGAATAGTCTGCGACACCATCGAGTCTGTAATGCACCAGCGGGCCAGGATGTGCCGGTATACCAGCAACTCGTCCGGCGTAACGCGGCCATCGGCCGTCAACACCGCTGCCGCAAACCGGCACACCTGTAAGCGCTGATCGCGGTCACGCACGGCATCTGCGCGGGCATCGATGTAGATGATGTCCTTGGCACACAGCCACGTGCGCTCGCACAGCGCCACGCCCATTTCGCGTACGCAAGCTTCAGCCAACTCGGCAAAGCGCTCGCGGCTCACACCGAGGCGGCGGAATGCATCCAACTCGTCCAGCGCAGCCAGCTCGCGCTCGTCAACACGGCCGCAAGCGGCCACCACCAAGGCCAGCACCCGCGCAGGTGCCTCCGAAACAGCCATCATCAAGGCGCTGCGATTTGCAGTCATACCCTGCTCCTTCCAAAGCGATCGACGGAGGGTTATCGGTTCTTGTAAGGCGTTTGTACAGGACGATAGATGTCACGTCTATGTTCTGAAGCATGCTGTTTGATGTGGCGCAAATCCGGTTACCAGACGCCATTTTTTGCCTGGCCGCACATCTGCTGTGGCTTTGGAGTGAAGCGAGTTTCTTCTGATACTCTGTGCACTAAATATCAGTTTCTGTTTGTATATAAACCAGTAAAGCATGTATAGAGATATGAGTATAAGAACTCATCCGCTATGCATGAGTTTGATTGCCCGCCAACAGCGCTGCCGCCGCAGCAACAGCGCTCGAGCGCGTTACGGCTGTTTCATCCAGACGCATGCTGCCACGCTTGAGTCATGCAGGCAGTGCGTTATCGGGCGGGTGGAGAGTGGGCGGGCGTAGGCCCGCAGAGTTTACCCGTGGTGTTTTTTGCTACCGTACTCCTACTCCCCCAGCCCCGGCAACGCATCGCCACCGTCTTGCGACAGCAAACCCGCGCGGGTGTACACACCGAGCTTGCTGCGTGTGTCGCTGATGTCGAGGTTGCGCATGGTGAGTTGGCCAATGCGGTCGGCTGGAGAAAACGGCGCGTCCTCTACCTTCTCCATGCTCAAGCGCTCGGGCGCGTAGGTGAGGTTGGGGCTTTCGGTGTTGAGCACTGAATAGTCGTTGCCGCGGCGCAGCTCCAGCGTGACTTCGCCGGTCACGGCGCGCGCCACCCAGCGTTGTGCCGCCTCGCGCAACATAATGGCCTGGGGGTCGAACCAGCGACCTTGATACAGCAGCCGCCCAAGTTTGCGCCCGTTGTCGCGGTACTGCTCTATCGTGTCTTCGTTGTGGATGCCGGTGACGAGCCGCTCATACGCGATGAACAGCAGCGCCAGGCCGGGGGCTTCGTAAATACCGCGGCTTTTGGCCTCGATGATGCGGTTTTCGATCTGGTCGCTCATGCCCAGGCCGTGCCGCCCGCCGATGGCGTTGGCCTCCAGGATCAAATCCACCGCGCTGGCAAACGTGCGGCCATTCAGCGCCACGGGCACGCCTTCTTCAAATCGCACGCTCACCTGCTCACGCTTGATGGCCACCTCGTCGCGCCAGTGCGCCACTCCCATGATGGGCTGCACGATGTGCATGCCGGTGCTCAGTTGCTCCAGATCCTTCGCTTCGTGCGTGGCGCCCAGCATGTTGCTATCGGTGCTGTAGGCCTTCTCGGCGCTCATCTTGTAGGCAAAGCCGGCCGTTTGCAAAAACGCGCTCATCTCGGCGCGACCACCGAGTTCGTCGATGAAGTTTTGGTCTAGCCAGGGTTTATAAATTTTCAGTGACGGGTTGGTGAGCAAGCCGTAGCGGTAAAAGCGCTCGATGTCGTTACCCTTGAAGGTACTGCCGTCGCCCCAGATGTGAACGTCGTCTTCCTTCATCGCAGCCACGAGCAGGGTGCCGGTGACGGCGCGGCCCAGCGGCGTGGTGTTGAAGTAGGTGGCGCCGGCGGTGGTGATGTGAAACGCACCGGCCTGCAGGGCGGCAATGCCTTCGTGCGCCAACTGCTTGCGGCAGTCGATGAGCCGCGCCTTCTCGGCGCCATACTCCATGGCCTTGCGCGGAATGGCATCGTAGTCGGGCTCATCGGGCTGGCCGAGGTTGGCGGTATAGGCGTAAGGAATGGCGCCTTTTTGGCGCATCCAGTGCAGCGCAGCACTGGTGTCCAGCCCGCCTGAGAAGGCAATGCCGACTTTCTGACCCGCGGGAATGTTTTGTAGGATGGTAGGCATAACCTCCGCATTGTACGAGCGCACTATCATCTGGCCATTTGCAACGCACAGACAAAGCGGCCACTCCCATGACCACAGCACAACTCAGCAACCTCACGCTCAACACCCAAGCCAACGTGTATTTCGACGGCAAGTGCATCAGCCACAGCATTACCCTGGCCGACGGCAGCAAGAAGAGCGTAGGGGTGATCCTGCCTTCCACCCTCACCTTCAACACCGGCGCGGCGGAAGTGATGGAGTGTGTCGCGGGTGCGTGCAGCTACAAGCTGGCCGGCAGCAACGACTGGCAGCGCAGCGTGGCGGGTACAAGCTTTCAGGTTCCCGCCCATTCATCATTTGAGATACACGTTGAAGGCGAGCCGTACCACTACATTTGCCACTTCGGCTAATAGCGCCTAGGCTGTGCGTATGAAGCAAAAAACCACCCTCGTGTTGCTGGGCGCTGCGGCTGCTGCGGCACTGCTGTCTGCCTGCGCGGGCATGAATATCGGCATCGGCCTGGGCATTCCGATTGGCGGGCATGGCGGCATCAGCATTGGCACCAGCGTGCCCGTGCCCAGCCCGGCCGACAACCCGCCTGCGCCCGCACCGCTGCCAGCGCCTGGGGCTTCGGCACCGCAGACCGGAGCCTCAGCACCTGCAGCGGCGGCATCAAAACCTTGATAAATGTTGATACTCGGTAGTCTATATTGCCTTTACTGGTTTATAGTAGGCAAGTAAAGCACTTGTACACACAACAGTATAATTATTCACCGTGCATGGGCAGCGCCGCGACAGAGAACTCAGTCGCCGCCACAGCCGCCGCCATCGCTGCCGCCGTCACCGCTGCTGCCATCCGCGCCGCCCATGCCGTCTGCATCGCCGCTGTAGCTGTCGTCAGAGAAGCTGGTGCCGCAGTACACGAACCCGCCTTCATGTTCACCTTCTGATTTGCGCTGGATGTCACGGCAATCGGGGAGGTACTGAAAACCGCCCGCGATTTGCAGCTTGGCATCCAGCGCAAACAAGAGCGGCAGGCGTGTGGGGTTGCGGGGATCGATGCCCTCTTCGCGGCAGGCGTGAAACCACACTCTGCGTAAGCCGTCGTTGCGCTCAGCGCTTGCGCCCAGTGCCTCGGCAGGGGTGTGATGCAGCAGCTTGCCGAACGCGATGCGGCACCAATTCTGGTAGGCGCGGGTGTCGAGAATGAAGCTGTGCCACATCGAATCCACCACCTTGGAAGGCATGGCCACGAACTTGCCGTGCGAAAGCTGGTACGCCAGGAAGAATTGCCTCAAGCCCTGCTCGACCAAGTCGCAATGCTTGGGACTGAGTTGCGGGTACTCCTCGCGCAGCTTGCGTTTGAGCTGCACCGGCAGCGATGCGTAGCGCACAAACTGCTGCCGTGCATAGGCGCGCAGGATTACGATGATGACCAGCGCGACAACCGCTGCAAACGTGGCAACAAGGATGGCGCTTGCTTTATAGGGAGGGTGCGTCACGGCCCAAACAATCCATGCGGTACCCAACGCGGTAACGCTGTATTGCAGCACGCCTGCCCAGCGCAGCACGAAGCGGGTGGGAGTGGAAAGCGCCAACATATCGAACCTTTCTTTCTTGTTGTTATTGAGGTTTCTTTTTATCAGTCAATGAAGTTTATTGGTGAATTATGACGTTCACATGACATGCATATGAGCGCTACAGCACGACAGGCTCAGGCTCAAGCTGCACGCCAAAGCGCTGATACACACTCTTTTGCACCGCCTGCGCAAGCTGCCACAGCTCGCTGCCGGTGGCCGCACCGCGATTGACGATGACCAGCGCCTGCTTGTCGTACACCGCGGCGTCGCCCAGTTGCCGGCCCTTCCAGCCGCATGCGTCGATCAGCCAGCCGGCTGCCAGTTTGTAGCGGCCATCGTCGAGCGCGTAGTAGACCAGGTTGCCGTCGATGTCGAGCACGTAGTTGAGCATCTTCTCGTCGACCACCGGGTTTTTGAAGAAGCTGCCGGCGTTGCCTATCAGCGTGGGGTCGGGCAGCTTGGCACTGCGGATGTCGCATACCAAATTGAAGATGTCGCGCGCATTGGGCTGGGTGATGCCATCGCGCGCGAGTGCAAGCGCCACGTCGCGGTACTCTGTGACCGCGCGCCACGGCTTGGGCAAGGCAAAGCGCACGCGGGTGATGAGGCTTTTGCCGGCCAGCTCATGCTTGAAGATACTGTCGCGGTAGCCAAAGCGGCAGGCCCGAGCATCGATCGTCACGCTGCGGCCGGTGATCAAGTCGACCGCGTCGAGCGAGTGAAAACGGTCTTGCAGCTCCACGCCATAAGCACCGATGTTTTGCACCGGCGCTGCGCCCACAGTGCCGGGGATGAGGGCGAGATTTTCCAGGCCCGCGTAGCCTCGATCCAGCGTCCAGGCTACGAAGCTATGCCAGTTTTCGCCCGCACCGGCCTCTACAAGGGTGAATTTGTCACTGTCTTGCAGCACGCGGCGGCCCATCACCTCGACCTTGAGCACAAGGGCATCGACGTCGCGCGTGAGCAGCAGGTTACTGCCACCGCCGAGCACAAACTTCTTTTGCCGGCCCCAGTGCGGGTGGTCGAGCACCCGGCGCACGTCCGCGTCGCAGGTGATGCGCGCAAGCGCCAGCGCGCTGGCGGCAACGCCGAACGTGTTCAAACTCTTGAGCGAAACACCCTCTTCTATCTGCATAATCTCAACAAGTGTAATTGCTCAAGGAGTACACCATGCCCTCGTTCGATGTGGTACTCGAACCCAACCTAGTCGAAGTTCGTAACGCGGTGGACCAGGCCGCCAAAGAGATCGGCACGCGCTTTGATTTCAAAGGCACGGCAGCCAGCGCGGAGCTGGCCGACAAGATCATCACGCTGTGGGGCGACAGCGATTTTCAGCTCAAGCAGGTCAATGAGGTGCTGCTGTCCAAGCTCGCCAAGCGCAGTGTGGATGTGCGGTTTCTCGACTACGGCGACCCGCAGAAAATGGGCGGCGACAAGCTGAAGCAGGAAATCACAGTCAAGTCGGGCATCGACAAAGAACTGGCCAAGAAAATCCAGACCAAGGTCAAAGACAGCAAGCTCAAGGTGCAAGCCAGCATTCAGGGCGACAGCGTCCGCGTGCAAGGCGCCAAGCGCGACGATCTGCAGGCCGTCATTGCGCTGCTAAAAAAGCAAATCACCGACGCACCACTGACTTACAACAATTTTCGGGATTAACCATGAAGCGATACCTCCTCGCGTTCGCGGTATGGGCAACGAGCTTTGCAGGTACGGCGCTCGCCCAAAGCGTGGCCTATAGCGGCAGCTTTGGCAACAAGGCGCTGCTGGTGGTCAACGGAGGCGCGCCGCGCGCCCTTGCGCCGGGCGAGTCGCATGACGGGGTGAAGCTCATCAGCGCCAACAGCGACCAGGCCACCGTTGAGATCAAGGGCAAGCGGCTGACGATCGCGCTGGGGGGCGCGCCGTCGTCGGTGGGTGGTGCAGGCGAACGGCAAACCACGGTGCTCAAGACCGACAGTAGTGGCCACTTCGTGACGACTGCGCAAGTCAACGGCACAGGCATACGCTTTTTGGATG
>CAYSMM010000155.1:0-4891 GCA_964432095.1 uncultured Burkholderiaceae bacterium
GTCGGCTGGCTGCGGTCATGCAGTTGCAGATGCACGAGGGTGAACGCTATCCACTGACTGTGGAAGCGGTTTATGGTCACGCATTCAAGGTGCAGCGTCAGCACAGAGCCGATGGCGTGAGTCTGGATCAACTCGCTGCGACCCTGCCAAGTCGCAAGAAAAGCCCGCCGGATCACTAAGCCTTCTGAGTGCGTAGTAAGCATTTCGTATAAGATAATGGTTATATTGGTAGATGTAACGATTAATGGCTTTTGGGTGTATCTAGGCCAATCAGTACTTGCGTAAGGTGTGCAGTGTGAATACCGATAAACTGCCCAATGCTGCCGAAAGTTCAATAGATGGGCCCAGGCAGTGGACGATGAAGCGCAACTGCTCAGCGACGCCGCGTCAAGTGCTGATGTTGTACTTGTCGCTGGTTGCCGTGTCGGTGGTGATTGCGACGGGCTTCTGGCTTCAAGGCGCAACCTTGGTGGTGCCATTTGCGGTTCTGGAGCTGGCGGCACTCGGCGCTGCGTTGCTGGTGTACGCACGGCATGCCACCGACCACGAGCGGGTGACGCTCACCGGGCAGCATCTCGAGGTGGTTTGGTACAACGGCGGGCACGAATTGCGCCAGGTTTTCAACCCGCATTGGGTGCGGGTGGAGCATTGCGGCAATGGATTGATTGGATTGAGTTGCTCAGGTGTGCAGGCCCAGGTGGGGCGCTACACACGCCCTGAGCGAAGGCCAGCTTTGGCGGCAGATCTGAGGTCTGCAGTGAAGGCACGATGAGCGATGTGGAACAGGAATAGAAGATTGAATATGAAATTGAACACTTCACTGGCTGCCGGTGTAGCCGCGTGTGTAACGGCACTTTACTCCGCCGCCGCCTATGCCAGCGGCACCAACAGTTTGCCCGGTGGACCTGCGGTCAATCAACTGAACCTGCATCCGCCGGTGACGAAGATCGCATCGGAAATTGCATGGCTGCACTGGTTCATGCTCATCATCTGTACGGTCATTTTCGTCGGTGTGTTTGGCGTGATGTTTTATTCGGTCTACAAGCACCGCAAATCCAAAGGTGCGGTACCTGCGAAGTTCCACGAAAGTGTCACGGTCGAGGTGGTCTGGACGGTTGTTCCGTTCATCATCGTCATACTCATGGCGCTGCCGGCCACCAAAACCGTGGTTGCCATGAAGGACACAACCAACGCCGACATCACCATCAAGGCCACTGGATACCAATGGAAGTGGGGCTACGACTACCTGGCAGGTGAGGGGCGCGGCATCAGTTTTCTCTCCACGCTCGCCACCCCGCGCCAGCAGGTGCACAACGAGCAACCCAAAACAGATACCTACCTGCTGGAAGTCGATAACCCGGTGGTCGTGCCCGTTGACCGCAAGATCCGCGTGATCACCACGGCTAACGACGTCATTCACGCCTGGATGGTGCCCTCGTTCGGCGTCAAGCAGGACGCAATCCCCGGTTTCGTGCGCGATACCTGGTTCCGTGCCGAGAAAGTCGGTACATACTACGGTCAGTGTGCAGAGCTTTGTGGTAAGGAACACGCGTTCATGCCTATCGTAGTCAAGGTAGTATCTGCCGAAGACTATGCCAAGTGGGTGGATGGCGAGCAAAAAAAGCTGGCCGCCAAGCAGGATGATCCCAACAAGGTGTGGGCGCTTGAGGAGCTCATCGCGCGCGGCGAGAAGGTGTACCAGGCCAACTGCGCGGCATGCCATCAGGCCAACGGCAAAGGTGCTGGACCGATCAAGGCGTTGGATGGCAGCGCAGTGGTGTTAGGCCCAGCTGCGGAGCAAATGAAGATTCTGCTCAACGGTGCGGGCAACGGTGCGATGCCGGCCTGGAAGCAGTTGAGCGACACCGAGCTTGCGGCGGTCACCACCTATACCAAGAACGCATGGAGCAACAAGACGGGTAAGCTGGTGCAGCCGGCCGACTACGTCGCTGCACGCGGCGGCAAATTCCCCGAAGGCGGCGCTGCCACTGCTTCACCCAGTGCGCCTGCTGCCCCGGCTGCAACGTCGGCAGCACCCACGGCGGCGCCAGCAGTGGCCTCTAGTGGGTTGCCTGTTGATGTGTTTTTCGACAAAGGCCAAAGTGGGCTTGACCGCGCAGCCAAGGCTGCGGTCAAACAAGCCCTCGATTTCCTCAGCGCCAACCCGTCTGCAAAAGTGGCCCTGTCCGGCTACGTAGATGCCTCGGGCAACGCTCAGGCCAATGCCGAATTGGCCAAGGAGCGCGCCAAGACCGTGCGCGATGCGCTCAAGGCCGCCGGCGTGAAGGAAGACCGTATCGAGATGCGCAAGCCAGAGCAGATCACAGCGGGCGCATCCTCAGACAAGGCCGCACGCCGTGTCGAGATCAAGCTGGTGAGCTAAGCCAACGCAGTACAAGTATCAGGAGTCATTCATGAGTGCAGTTATCGATCACGCCGGCCACGTACACGATCACGCGCATGACCACGCGCACGACCATCCTCATGGGTGGCGCCGTTGGCTGTTTGCCACCAACCACAAAGACATCGGCACCATGTATCTGCTATTCAGCTTTGCCATGCTGATGGTGGGCGGTGTGCTGGCATTGGGCATCCGCGCAGAGCTGTTTCAGCCTGGCTTGCAACTGGTGAATCCTGAACTATTCAACCAGTTCACCACCATGCACGGCCTCATCATGGTGTTCGGCGCCATCATGCCGGCCTTCGTGGGCTTTGCAAACTGGATGGTGCCATTGCAGATCGGCGCGTCCGACATGGCGTTTGCGCGCATGAACAACTTCAGCTTCTGGCTGTTGATTCCCGCAGCCATCATGCTGGTGTCGAGCTTCTTCATGCCGGGCGGTGCACCCGCAGCCGGTTGGACACTTTATGCGCCGTTGACGCTGCAACAGGGCATGAGCATGGATCTGGGCATCTTTGCCATGCACATCATGGGCGCCAGCTCCATCATGGGCTCGATCAACATCATCGTGACCATTCTCAACATGCGTGCCCCGGGCATGACGCTGATGAAGATGCCGCTGTTCTGCTGGACCTGGCTGATCACCGCTTACCTGCTCATCGCTGTGATGCCTGTACTTGCGGGTGCCATCACCATGACGTTGACCGACCGACACTTCGGCACTGC
The DNA here is from genome assembly GCA_964432095.1 of uncultured Burkholderiaceae bacterium. Taxonomy (GTDB): domain Bacteria; phylum Pseudomonadota; class Gammaproteobacteria; order Burkholderiales; family Burkholderiaceae_C; genus CAYSMM01. The sequence goes on from CAYSMM010000155.1 coordinate 3,128, forward strand.
GTTCTTTAACCCCGCAGGCGGCGGCGACCCGGTGATGTACCAACACATCTTCTGGTTCTTCGGCCACCCCGAGGTGTACATCATGATTTTGCCGGCTTTCGGCATCATCAGCGCCATCATCCCGGCCTTCGCACGCAAGCCGCTGTTTGGCTATACCTCGATGGTGTACGCCACCGCGTCGATTGCGATTCTCTCGTTCATCGTGTGGGCGCATCACATGTTCACCACGGGTATGCCGGTGACGGGCCAGTTGTTCTTCATGTACGCCACCATGCTGATCGCCGTGCCCACGGGCGTGAAGATCTTCAACTGGATTGCCACCATGTGGCGCGGCTCCATGACGTTCGAGACGCCCATGCTGTTTGCGGTGGGCTTCATCTTCGTGTTCACCATGGGCGGCTTCACCGGCTTGATTCTGTCCATGGCGCCGGTGGACATTCAATTGCAGGACACCTACTACGTGGTGGCACATTTCCACTACGTGCTGGTGGCAGGTTCTTTGTACGCATTGTTTGCGGGCTTTTACTACTGGGGGCCCAAGTGGACGGGCGTGATGTACAACGAGACGCGCGGCAAGATTCACTTCTGGGGCTCGTTGATTTTCTTCAATATTACATTCTTCCCCATGCACTTCCTGGGCTTGGCCGGCATGCCGCGCCGCTACGCTGATTACCCCATGCAGTTTGCCGATTTCAATGCGATAGCCTCGGTTGGCGCCTTCGGTTTCGGATTGATGCAGGTGTATTTCTTCTTATTCATCGTGTGGCCCTGCATGCGCGGCAAGGGCGAGAAGGCGTCGGCCAAACCGTGGGAAGGTGCTGAGGGGCTGGAGTGGGAGCTGCCAAGTCCTGCGCCATTCCATACCTTTGAAGCACCGCCCAAGCTCAACGCAGCGGCTACGAAAATCGTCGGTTGACGAAACGCTGAATAATTGGGCTGCGCGGGCGCAATACGGCGTCACAGCCCAGTCGGAATCCTCACTTACGCCTGAGTAAGCTCCGGTTCCTTCTGGGCCCCCGTTCCTTGCCTTGCACCCGCTCGCCGCATTTCTTCAGCGTTTCGTGCGCGGATACAACAACTAAAACAAGCCCGCATGATTTGCTCAGCGGGCTTTTTACTTAATTGCTTGACTCTTTCATGACTAACCCCAACTCATCTGCCGATATCAAAAAGCGCAACTTGCGCACGGGCTTGATCCTGGCCAGCATTGCGCTGGTGTTTTTCCTCGGTGTGATCGCCAAGTATGTTTTCTTCGTCAAGCTATGAGTGAACCGCAAACTCCCCACTCGCCGCCTAGTGATGCGCGTGCGGCGCGCACGCGGCGCGGTAACTTGCAATTGCTGGGCAAGCTGGGGGTTGTTTGTGTGGCGATGTTTGCGTTTGGCTATGCACTGGTACCCATTTACCGGGCTATTTGCGATGCGCTCGGCATCAATGTGCTGGCCGCACGCGAGCAGGCCAAGTCGCGTGACTTGAAGAATACGCAGATCGACTTGAGCCGCACCATTACGGTGGAGTTTGACGCCAACGCGCGCGGGCCCTGGAAGTTTCGCCCCAAGACCAATATCTTGCAGGTGCATCCGGGCGAGTTGCACACCGTGGTGTACGAAATCTGGAATCCGAACGAGCGTAAGATGCTCGCGCAAAGTATTCCGAGCTATGCACCCAAAAATTCTGCAGCACATTTCAACAAGCTCGAATGCTTTTGCTTCAAAGAGCAAACGCTCGCGGCCGGCGAAAAGCGCGAGTTTCCTGTGGCCTTCA
>CAYSMM010000155.1:4901-6067 GCA_964432095.1 uncultured Burkholderiaceae bacterium
TCCCAAACTGCCCAAGGACGTGAGCACCATCACTCTGTCGTACACCTTCTTCGAGGTGGGCGCAGCCACACCCAAAGCACCCGAGCAGGGCAACATAAGCGGCAAGGTGACGTCCGTTGATCGCAGTCGCGAGGAGTCCTGAGCATGAGCGATGGGCTCAAACAAGCAACGCAGCGCAAAGGCTCTTTCCTGCAAACCCTCAAGGCGGTGGCATGGTCGTTTTTCGGTGTGCGCAAAGGCACTGACTACGAAAAAGACATCACTCAGCTCAACCCGGTGCACGTCATCATCGCCGGCATTTTGGGTGCAGTGGTGTTCGTATCTGCTCTGCTGGCCATCGTCCGCTGGGTGATTAGTAAGTAAGTGGCAGATTTAATTTAGCCAGATCAGCCGCATCAAAACCAAGATAAAATCGCGAGTGAAGGAATAAACCATGTCTGCAAGCACTCAAAACGCACCTTACTATTTCGTCCCTCACCCCTCGCGTCACCCTGTAGCGGCTGCCACCTGTTTACTCGTGATCGCTATGGCAGCCGGTAACTGGGTCAATGGCACCTCGTGGGCTGGTTGGGTGGTGCTGGCAGGACTGCTGGGCTTGCTGTTCGTGCTGTATCAGTGGTTTGGCGATGCGATCGCCGAAAGTGAAGGCGGCCTGTATGGCAAGCGTATCGACTTGTCATTCCGTTGGAGCATGAGCTGGTTCATCTTCAGTGAGGTCATGTTCTTCGGTGCGTTCTTCGGCGCGTTGTACTTTGCGCGCGTGCATTCCATGCCCATGCTCGCCGATCTCGACCATAAAGTATTGTGGCCTGATTTTTCGGGTCTGTGGCCCCACACCGGCCCGGCCGGCGTGGTGGAGCCGTTTCAGACCATTGGCCCCTGGCCGATTCCGACCATCAACACCGCCTTGCTCCTCACCTCGGGCGTCACGCTCACCATCGCTCACCATGCGCTGATTGCCGGTAACCGCCAGAAGGTCATCAACTGGATGATCGCCACGGTGATGCTCGGCTTCGTGTTTCTCGGCTTACAGGCGTACGAATACATACACGCATACCGCGACCTGAATCTCAAACTCTCCTCCGGCATCTTCGGCTCCACCTTCTTTATGCTCACCGGCTTTCACGGCTTCCACGTGATGCTGGGCGCCATCATGCTGTCTGTGG